>CAYJNF010000144.1:0-2556 GCA_964370915.1 uncultured Chitinophagales bacterium | reverse complement strand
CCCATATCCCGATGATCCCCTGATGTTCGGGTAGATCGTCGCAATCCCCAACTCGTTGATGTAATAGTTGTTGCGTCCGAGAAAGCCTGGCCGAAATTGTCCTTCGGGTCCGCCGTGAATGTTCACAAGCACCGGGCGCTTGCCTGTGAACGAAGTCGGTGGCCGGTACAAGAATCCGGAAATCGTACGACCATCGAATGACTTCCATTTGATCAGCTGCGGCTCGGAAAAATTCTCGACGTTAAGTCCGCCCGTTTCGCTGAATGTCCATCGCTCGACCTTGCCGGACTTGAGGTCAATCGCGTACGCGTCCTGTGATGAACGAGCCGAGCTCATGCTGAATCCGATGTATCTCCCGTTTTCATGCCAACCCGAACCTCCAATCACACCGACTGGCAACCGGGGAAGTTTCTCTTCTTTTCCGGTGGAGAGATTGAGAAGATGCATGACACCCATTCCATCTTCATTGGTGTTGAAGACGATTCGCTTGCCGTCCGGAGAAAGATCAAACCCCGTAACATCCCACGCGATATGGGCCGACAAGTACTTGTAGCTTTTGGAGGTTAGATCAATGTAGGCAAGACGCATGAATTCGTTCTCACGATCTGTCGTCGTGTAAATACCTTTCCCATCCCTGCTGAATTGTCCGCCAGAATACGCCACGACATCGTTGCCTTTGGGAGTCAACAAGGTCTTCTCTCCTGTCTGCGCGTCGAAGAGCCAGAGGTACGTTTCGTTAATCGATACTTCTTCTTCGGCGAGGATTTGTTTGTCGTCGGGCGACCAATCAAGCACGCTCCATGCTTCTCCTTTGTCCAGCTGTGCGAGCATCTTGTTGCTCGCCGGATTCATCGGGTCGATGATGTAGAAGTCCACGTCCTTCCCATTGCGACGAGTTGAACCATACGCCATCCGATCACCTTTGTGCGACCATGCACCGAGTGAATTCCGCGATTTCCCGTCCGTGAGCAGCGTGATGTTGCCGGTCGACATGTCGTACCTGTAGTTCTGAAACCACTCGCCGCCGCCAATATCTTTCTGAAAAACAAAATACTGGCCATGCTTTGGTTGGAACGATGCGCCCAGAACTCGCTCGGAAAAGAAAGTGAGCTGCTTGCGCGCGCCACCCGGCATCTTCACCAAATGAATCTGCGGCACATCCGCGAATCGCGTGGCGATGAGCATTTCAACTCGTGTTGGATGCCAGCTGTAAATTCCTGCGGAACGAAATTCGGTATATCGCCCTACCCCCTCAACAATCGCTGATGGCATTGTCGGTATTCCATCGACGATGAGATTCTCGGCGGGTGTGACGTCACCGCTGATTGCAATGCTGATGCTTGTCAGAAAAAAAAGTATGCAACAAAATATTCGTTTCACATTTCCCTCGTGATGTTGTAGTTGATAGTGGAGTGAGACCAGCGTGAGAGGATGAATCTCAAGAACGGAGAGTTGTCGTTCTCAATATATCACTTGCACGTTCAAAAGAAAAGACGATACACCTGCTGCATGTGGGTTTCTTTCTTCCGGCTTTGGGTTACGTGAGTTCTTAGAGACACTGTCGAAAACCCCTGAAAGAAAATTTTCACCGCAGTGACGGAGAGTGCGCTGAGAAGAAGCCAAGAAAAAAAGAGGTCGAGGCGTCCAAAAACCAATGCTCTCCGCGTTCTCAGCGCCTCTGCGATGAGGCTTTCCGTCCGTGCCTCTAGAAACGAACGTCCACTTGCAAACCAAGCCGGTTGTCAATGTCATTTCGAATCTCAGAATCTCCCGACCCGAGAGTTGCCACTCCCTCCTTCTGAGTGACGGAGTATTTGGCCGAAACATCCACAGTGCCAACGATCCTCCAATGGAGCAGAACATACCATCGGCGTCCCTTGCCATAGAGCGCCGGATTGGCGAACACTCCCCGAAGATCGTTCTCATACTCATACAATCTTGACTCATACGACTCCGTATCAAAAAACGCAAGCCTTGCTTCGGCCTTCACCTGAGGGGAGAACACATACTGCAAATCTTGATAGAAGAGAAAACCCTTCTCAGTTACTCCCGATATGTCATGAGTCAGCACCGTTGCCTCGATTCTTCCTCGCAGTCGAATGCGGTTGCTTGCCTGATAGGAGCCTGTGAAACGAAGCTTCTGTTGACGACGGTCTGACTGCAGTCTGGTTTCCCGCGCGAGGTCATCCGAAAACGTCCCGACAGTCTCCGTCTGCTTATTCGAGTATCGCACCGAAAGCCCGAGCGCCTTCGTTACAGACGCATCCGCCTGAACCAGGAAGTCACGTCCGGACGATGGCAGAGGATTGTCGAACGTACGCCACGGGAATGAAAAGTGATCGAGGTATGCCGATACTCTCAGACCTTTTGCAGGGCGGGAATCAACTCCAACGTAGAACCCGCGCTCATTCTTCGTATCACTCCGTTCGCCAAACCCTGACGCATGGAGCGATGTAAAGCCCGGCGAGTAATCCCGGTAGACGAACGCAGCGCTTGTGCTGCGAGTAAGGTTCACAATCGCCCCAACGACTCCCGACGCACTCTTCGGTCCCACGC
>CAYJNF010000143.1:0-8521 GCA_964370915.1 uncultured Chitinophagales bacterium | reverse complement strand
TTGCCATCAGGATCACGTCGCCCTCTTTGAGATTGGCGTCGACACTTTTCGGCAATCGATCGTTTGGCAGAATATGTTCGATTGTGAGTTTCCCTTCTGACGTGACGATGACCGCTCCCAATTCCACGAGGACGAACGGTTGTCCTTCGACAGATCCTTTGCCCACTTCTCGCTTGATGATAACCTGCGATGGCAATGGAGTGGATGCGAGCAGAAGGAGGAAAGCAACGGTGTACGCGTGTACGTGACGACTCATGACGGACTCCCTGGTGTTTGATATGGCTGTGTGACGACAAGATATGCGAATGGTTACGCAGTTCAGAGTTAAAGAGTGTTACGGGTTGTTAAAAAGTGTGAAGAGGCGGGAAAATGCATTCCGCTTCGCGTATATTCAATCCATGCAATTGAACCCTCGAACCATATGGACCATCATCGTGCTGAGTGTTGTTGCGCTGGCCGGGCTTGTCTGGCTTCAGGTGCATTTGTTGATGAATGCCGCGGAGCAGAAAGAGGAAGCGTTTCGCCGCAGTGCATCCGCCGCGCTCTCGTCCATCGTGCAGAGGTTGGAGATCGATGAAACCTCCCATCAGTTTGCATTTGGTGATTCACCCAAATGGAATTCCGGTAAGACCACCATTGCTGTGGTTGGAACGACGAAATCCGGCGGACACGACTCCGGAGAGATTCGTGTAGAGGCGAGAGAGCATCGACGTCCTCGACCCGGACCGCTGCAAGATGCGCCACTACAAGTGATGGGCAACCGGGTTCGGTACACAGTGAAAACGCCGCAGCGCGTTCGCCTTCGCATGTTCAATCCGGACGGACGTGCGGACACACTGCTCGTTGACACGACGAAGCTTCCGGGGACGTATGAATCGATCATCGACACGGCAGACCAATCAGGCATGACGCGCGTGTTTCAATACTCGGCGGACAGCGCTTCATTCGTTGTCAGCGTCGCGCACACCAACACCGACGTTCCGGTTGTTCACGGCATTCCAACCAAAGAACGTGAAGACGCAGTGCGACGGGCGTTCGACAAGATCATCCTTGTCGAGGGATTGCCGATTGAGAGAAGGCTGAGTGTCAACAAACTGGACTCAATCAGCGCGCTGGCATTGCGGGAATCGGGCATCGAACTGCCGTACGTGTTCGGAGTAATTTCTGCAACGGATTCGCTGAAGCTCATGAAGTCGGCGGGCTATGCCGATCAATTGCGACAGTCGGAATTCAAGGCTCGAATGTTTCCGGGAGACGTGTTTGCCGAGCATAACTCCCTGGCCCTCTTCTTTCCCGATAGAAAGATTTTTCTCCTGAAGCAGATGGGTCCCATGATTGCGGCCACTTGCGTGTTCATGTCAATGATTGTCTTCGGCTTTGGGTACACGGTCAGAACCGTGTTCAAGCAGAAGCGGATGGCAACGCATATGGTCGATTTCATCAATAACATGACACACGAATTCAAGACACCCATTTCCACAGTTGCGCTGGCGGCGGAGGCAATTTCCCGGCCCGATGTTCTTGCACACCAGGATAAGGTGGTGCGCTACAGCGGGGTAATTCAGGATGAGAACACTCGGATGCGTCATCAAGTGGAAAAGATCCTCCAGATGGCTGTGCTCGAAGAGAGCGACACTGAGATACAGTGTGCTGCGGTTGACATTCATGAAATAGTCAAGAGTGCTATCGCCAACATTGCACTCCAGGTTGAGAGCAAAGAGGGAAAAGTCACAACCGCCCTTCATGCATTCCGCCACGTCATCAACGGAGATGCTGTGCACATTTCGAACATCATGCACAATCTTCTCGAGAACGCTACAAAGTACTCGCCTGAGCGCCCGACCATCGAGGTCGGCACGCGAAATGTTTACGACAAGCTGATCGTTTCAGTGCGTGATAAGGGCATCGGCATGAGCAGCGAAGATGCCAGGCATGCGTTCGACAAATACTTCCGCGTGTCGACAGGTAACCAGCATGATGTGAAGGGATTCGGACTTGGTCTGAGTTACGTGAAGTTGATGGTGGAAGCCCACCACGGCTCGGTGAAAATCGAAAGCGAGCCCAACAAAGGTACAGTCGTAGAAGTCACTTTTCCGACAGCGACCGTTCCGGGGGAGTCATGAAAACAGTTCTCCTCCTTGAAGATGATCCGAATCTCGGGTTCATCCTGAAAGAACAGCTCGAAATGAACGGCTACATTGTTCACCTGCATGGGAATGGTGTTGACGGCATAGCTGCATACCATAAGGACGCGTATGATCTGTGTCTGGTGGACGTGATGATGCCGAAGAAAGACGGCTTCACGTTCGCGAGAGAAGTGCGGGCGAAGGATCAATCAACGCCCATCATCTTCCTCACGGCAAAGTCGCTCAAGGAAGACAGGATCGAAGGGTTCAAGGTGGGATGCGATGACTACATTACGAAGCCCTTCAGCATGGAGGAGCTCATGCTGCGGGTGCAGGCGGTTCTCCGACGTTCCGCGAAGCCTGTCGAGCCCGAGCCGTTGCAGGCACAGTTTAACATCGGCAAGTACACGTTCGACTATGAGCGGCAAGTGCTCACCTATCGAAGCGATGAACAGAAGCTTACGGGGAAAGAAGCGGACCTGCTGCGCATGCTGTGCCTCAACCTCAATCGGACACTCGAACGCGATGTTGCGTTGAAAGCAATCTGGGGAGAGGACAGCTATTTCAACGGCAGGAGCATGGACGTGTTCATCTCAAAACTGCGGAAATATCTTCAGCGCGACTCGAACGTGGAGATCATGAGCGTGCATGGGAAAGGCTTCAAGCTGGTTGTTGGCTCATGATTCGTCGCAAAATCATCTTTGTCCCTTCCGGAAAATCGTTTTCCACCATCCACCGGGCGTACTCCAACTGCGCAAGAACCGGTTGACCCTTATGCTTGCCAAAGTTGAATACGATCTCGCCCGCTTCGTTGACCGCGAGCTTCCGCGCATAGTCGACGAGTCCATCACGGGTGCAGTAGTCGTGCAGCTCTTGCACACTTGCATGACCTAAGTCCGCATAGCGCTCAAGCTGTCCCTTGAATACCTCGAACGTTGCCCGCACGTCTGCTTCGGCGTCGTGTGCATGCTCGAGAATCTTATCACAATAAAACTCGTACGCCGCTGTCAGAGTCCTCTCTTCCTTGCGCTTGAAGATCGTACAGACATCAATGAGACGAGCATCAGGCTGGGGGAATTCGACCGCGCACCGGGCAAATTCCTCAACAAGGAACGGAATGTCAAAGTTGTTCGAGTTGTAGCCGGCAATGTCGGAACCCGAGAGGAACTCGAACACCCCGCGTGCAACTGCCCGAAATGTCGGCTGGTACTTGACTTCGTTATCAGTAATGCCGTGAATATCCGATGCCTCTTTGGGTATCGCGATGCCGGGATTGATGAGCCGGGTTCGCGATTCCTCGGACATGTCGGGGAAAATCTTCAGCACGGAAATCTGGACAATACGGTCGGCGACAAAATCGGTGCCGGTGGTTTCGAGATCAAAGAAGACGAGCGGACGATCAAGATGGAGTTTCATGCCTGTCGGGAATGTTCAGACTAAAATTACCCATAAGAGTGTAGATCTGCAAGAAAGTCTGAAGGAATTTGTTCTCCTTCTGTCATATATTCCTGTCATTGTCGATTACCAACACGTTGTCATAATCAAACCAATAGCACACCAACCCGGGGTTCGTTCAATGTCAAAACTCACTAAGTCCAAAGCGTGGAGAGCGCTTCAGCAGCATCAGAAGAGGATTTCTGCCAAACATATGCGGCAGATGTTCGCGCGTGACCCGAAACGATTCGACAAGTTTTCGGTTGAAGCGTGCGGCCTCTTGTTGGATTATTCGAAGAACAGAATCATGGAAAAGACGATGCGCCTGTTGCTCGACCTCGCTCGTTATGCAGAAGTAGAAGAATGGCGCGGGAAAATGTTCAGCGGAGAGAAAATCAACTTTACCGAACAGCGTTCCGTGTTGCACACCGCTCTCCGCAATCGTTCACGGAATCCGGTGCTGGTTGACGGGAAGGACGTCATGCCGGAGGTGAATGCGGTTCTTGCGCACATGAAGGAGTTCAGTGAATCGGTGCGCAACGGCGATTGGCGGGGGTTCACGGGCAAGCCTGTGGCTGACATCGTCAATATTGGTATTGGGGGATCGGATCTCGGCCCTGTGATGGTCACCGAGGCATTGAAACCGTACAAGTTGCACGGCCTGAATCTTCATTTCGTCTCGAACGTCGATGGGACGCATCTTGCAGAGACGCTGAAACTTTGCAGCCCGGAGACCACGTTGTTCATCATCGCGTCGAAAACTTTCACGACGCAGGAGACCCTTACTAATGCAGAGTCCGCACGTCGATGGTTTGTGGCATCGGCAAAGGATGAATCGGCGATTGCGAAACATTTCGTTGCTCTCTCGACAAATGCCAACGAAGTCGCGAAGTTCGGCATCGACACGAAGAACATGTTCGAGTTCTGGGATTGGGTCGGCGGCCGCTATTCCCTCTGGTCCGCTATTGGACTTTCAATTGCCGCGGCAATTGGGTTTGAGAATTTCGAAGAGTTGCTCTCCGGTGCGTATGAAATGGATGAGCATTTCCAATCAGCGCCATTGGAAAAGAACATGCCCGTCATTCTCGCATTGCTTGGCATTTGGTATAACAACTTCTTCGATGCCGAGACTCACGCGATTCTTCCCTACGACCAGTACATGCACAGGTTCGCCGCATACTTCCAACAAGGCGACATGGAGAGCAACGGAAAGTCCATCACCCGCAATGGAACAGGAGTGAACTACGCTACCGGCCCTGTCGTCTGGGGCGAGCCGGGCACAAACGGCCAGCACGCGTTCTATCAACTCATACATCAGGGAACAAAACTGATTCCGTCGGATTTCATCGCTCCGGTAGAATCGCAAAACCCCCTCGGCGAGCATCATCGGATTCTGTTGTCAAACTTCTTTGCACAACCCGAAGCGTTGATGAAAGGGAAGACGGCGAAGGAAGCACGTGCAGAGCTGAAAGCTGCCGGCCTCAAGGACAGTGAGATCAAACGACTACTTCCGCATAAGGTATTCGCCGGAAATCGACCGACGAACTCCATCATGTTTCAACAACTCACTCCCCGTACACTCGGATCGTTGATTGCATTGTATGAACACAAAATCTTTGTGCAAGGCATCATCTGGAATATCAACTCGTTTGACCAGTGGGGCGTTGAATTGGGCAAGCAACTGGCGAAGACTATCTTGACCGAACTGAAGACGGAGAGTTCTGTGACATCGCACGACTCGTCAACGAATGGCTTAATAGCGTATTACAAAACACGTCGTCAATAGTATCTACAGACAAAAAAAAGGGGGAGCCAATGTTCCGGCTCCCCACTGTGCATCGGGTACAGTGAAAAGTTACTTCACTACTTGACGACCACGAGCTTTCTCGTCTGCACGAAATTACCCGCCTTGATGCGGTAGATGTACACGCCGGTAGCAACTCCCTGGGCATTCCATTGAATCGAGTAACTTCCAGCGGTCTTCCGCTCGTTGACGAGAGTTGCGACCTGCTGTCCGAGAAGGTTGTACAGTGTCAACGTCACGTTCTCATCTTTCGGCATGTCGAACTTGATCGTGGTGCTTGGGTTGAAGGGGTTCGGATAGTTCTGATAGAGAGCGAACTCCTTCGGAATCTCCGCCGTGCTTGTCAGCGTGTTGTTCAATGTTGGAGCCTTGCTGCTGACAACCACTGGAGTTGCGATTTCGGCATCCGGTCCGCCTTCGAAGTGCGTACGCACTTGCGCTGCAGTCAGTGCGCGACTGTAAACGGCAACGAGTTTGTACTCACCCAACCAACCGTCTTCTTCACCACCAAGCACAAGTGCCGCGCTATTCCAGTCGATAAAGTTGACTGAGGTTGCTCCGTTGGTGTGCTTCTCTCCATTGATGTAGAGCGTCGCCGCCCCGGAAGCATCACGAGTAAAGGCCACATGAGTCAGTCCGTTGCTCGCCGCCGACGAACCCAGCGGTTGGGTGATCGCTGCTGCGGATGTTTGCACCTGAGCTTCGACGGTCATCGCGGAACGATCGCCATTCATTGCTGATTGAACATCGAACAGGCGCACGCCGTTATTATCGACGAGGCTGAAGAAGTGCAACGGTGACGATGAGGTGACAAGTGTCGGCTTCAACCAGGCTTCAACTGTCAGGGCATTCGATGCCTTCACTGCGTCAAGAATCTTGGTTCCTGCGTCGGTCGATGATATGCCGGATGGCATGTTCAGCGCCACACCGCCGCCGTTGACCCACGATGCAGCGCGTGGTGTCTCAATCGTCAGGTCTGCAGCCTTGCCTTTCTCCGCCCTGTCATGAACGGTGCGTCCCGTTCCTTCATCGAAGCGATACATTGCGACGATGTCGTCAGGACTGCGAACGGGCCGGGCCGCCGATACGGTTGGCACAACTGTGACGTTGCCGAAGTTGACGTCGCATTCGTGTGCGAGCAGCACAAGGCTACCCGAAGATGGATCGGTCGGAGAACCCGTGAAGTTGATGCTCCAACTCCCCGGCTCGGCCTGCGAGGCGGGCCACATCTTCATACGATATGTCGGCGCTTGACCAATACCGGCCGAGTAAACCTTCATTTTGAACATGTAGCGTGTCCCGAACGTAATGTTGAATCCGCTCACGTCGTTTGCCGCAGGATTCGCATTGTTGTCAAGTAACTGCATGTTACCCGTTGTGGGGTTTGTCCACGTAAACCACCCGATTGATCCGAGTGGAAGGTAGCCGGTTTTAGGATTGGCGCCGTTAAGAGGATTATCTGTGCTGCCATTCCATCGGAGGATTGCACCAATGCCGGGATTGTTGCTCGGATAGCCGAATGCATCCGCGGTCAGCGAATAGACCGTGAAGGGGAACGTGACTTCATAGTTCGTCCAGCTTTGTTCCCCGATCGTCAACAGCCGATCGTACCTCGGTTTCATCGTACGAACGCCGTTCGTATCTGGTGCCCAGAAACCATCGGAAGGTTGAGCAACGCTGTGAACGTTCGACACGGCATTCCAGTCGATTGAGTACGATTGTGGCCAGGTGTTGCCGCCGCCCGAGTAGTTGAGCGTGACATTCTTTGTCGTGACGTTGTTCAGATTGTCTGTCAGCGTGATGACGATTGCATTGCTGCCCGTCGTCAGTGACGTTCGCGGAATTTCGATATTGAAGTTTCCGTCTTCGTCAATGCGGCGTCCGTCGGCAGCGATTTGCAATGTCACCGGAGAGCCACCGTTCAATGTGTACCGGACATGCTGGATTCCATCGACATCGGAGGCATGACCGAGGATATTCGCAAACGGAATCGGATCGCCGAGTGTGCCGAAGCTTTGTGTCGTTCCGTACCAGACATTGATGCCGGGACCGGTAAGCGAATTCACCGTCAGCAATGCCTGATTGCTTGTCGTAGTGCCGAGCCCATTACTCACAATGCAGCGGAAGTTGGCGCCGCTTTCAGCAATCAAGTTTGCGGGCGTGATGTAGCTGGCGCTCGTCGCTCCGCTGATATTCACGCCGTTCTTCTGCCACTGATAATTCAGCGGATTGCCGCTTGCAACGACGGAGAATGTTGCACGTCCGCCTTCGTCAACCGTCGCGTTGCCCGGATGCTGTGTAATGGACGGTCCGGTCTGTGGTCCGGTTGGATCTTCCGGATTGATTGGCGACGAGATATTGAAGAAGTAATCGCACAACATGGTGAATGCGGGAGCCGTCGTGGATGTGTTACCCTGGTTGCCTGCAAACACGCCAATGGCGCTCGTCGTTATCGTAAACGAGAATGGCGACGCGTTGACGAATGTCGTCCCGTCGGTTGAGTATCCGATCGTCCAGGTGTTGCCTGATCTGTTTACACGCAGCCACAACGGGTTTGTCGTCGGAACCACACCGTCGAATTGGACTGTCGGCGCGCCGGCGACAAACGTTGCCGCAAACACGTGGATGCCCCCTCCGTCATGATAGAGATCCGTTCGGATGAAGTTGTTCAAATCCTGCTGGATGATCATGCCTTGGAACTGATAGCGTGAGTCCAACGTCGATTCAAACTTTGCCTCAACAATGAAATCCACGTTGCCGATGGTTTGCATGATGCGCGGTGCTTCGATACCGTTTGAGTACACGTCATGTGCGTTACCCGCGGGAATTGAGATCGACAACCGTGCATCGGCAGTTCCCGTGCCGGTGAAGCTCAGTGTTGACGGTGTTCCGGGGTTGGTGAATGTCCACACTGAAGCATTCAACGTCCCTGAACTAAAGTCGTCGGAGACCGGCTGACCCGGTGCTGCCGAGCTGACATTGAGTATCGCAGAGTTGCTTGTCACAGTTCCAATGGAATTCGAGACAATGCAGCGGAACGTTGCTCCGCTGTCTCCCTGTACTGTGGCGGGAGTTGTGTAGTCGGCACTTGTCGCCCCGCCGATGTTGACATTATTCTTCTGCCACTGATAGGAAAGCGTGGGGCTTCCGGTTGCTG
>CAYJNF010000142.1:0-8539 GCA_964370915.1 uncultured Chitinophagales bacterium | reverse complement strand
CACACGGAAAGTTGATGCAATCATCGTTTGTCCTGTTGATTCAAAGGGCGTCGGTCCCGGAATCAAAAAAGCCAACGAGGCAAAGATTCCCGTGTTCACTGCCGACATTGCTGCACAGGAAGGAGAAGTGGTATGTCACATCGCATCCGACAATGTCGCCGGCGGCAGGTTGGCGGGAGAGTACATGGGCAGACTGCTTGGCGGCAGGGGAAACATTGCCATCATCAATCAGCCGGCGGTCACGTCGGTGCTCGACCGCGTGCAAGGATTCCGGGAAGGGATCGCAAAGTATCCTGAGATCAGGATTGTCGCGGATGTGAATGGACAGAGCGTGCGTGACAAAGCACTGCAAGCAACAGCCGACGTGCTGCAAGCGCAACCGCTGCTCGACGGCATCTTTGGCATTAACGACGACTCTGCACTTGGCGCGTTGGATGCGGCACAGCAATTCAAGAGAACCAACGTCGTCATCATCGGCTACGATGCGACACCCCCCGCGTGCGATGCAATCATGAAAGAATCGGCGCTGAAAGCTGACGTAATTCAATATCCGAAGACGATAGGCACCACAACGATTGCATCAATCCAGAAACACTTCAGCGGCGCGAGCGTTCCGGCACTCATCCAGGTGGACGTTGGAATAATCGACCGGGACGGCCTGCTGAAGATGGCGGAGAAATAGCATGTCGTCGTTGCTCGAAATGCGTGGAATCGTCAAGCAGTATCCGGGTGTTCGTGCGCTGTCCGATGTAACGTTTGAGCTTCGCGCCGGTGAGATCCATTGCCTTGTTGGTGAAAACGGTGCCGGCAAATCAACACTGATGAAGATCCTTGCCGGTGCACTGGCAAAGGACGCTGGTTCCATTGTTGTGAATGGTCAACATGTTGCTCTTCACTCCCCCACGGACGCGCAAGCGGCAGGCGTCGGCATCATGTATCAAGATTACAAACTTGTTCCCGAGCTTTCTGTCGCCGAAAACATTTTCCTTGGACAAGAGCCTACCAAACAGCATTCTCCTTTCATCGACAAAAAGAAAATGCATGACGATGCGCGCAAGCTTCTCGCGCAGCTCGGCGAAGACATTGCAACGGCAAAAACCATAGCGACACTGAGCGTTGCCCAGCGACAAATTGTTGAGGTTGCGAAGGCGTTGTCGAGACACGTGACAATTCTCGCGATGGATGAGCCGACTGCATCCCTCACCGAGCATGAGACCGTCAACCTGTTTCGCGTCATCCGGGGATTGAAATCTGAAGGAGTCGGAATCATCTACATCTCACATCGACTTGAAGAAGTGTTTGAGATCGGCGATAGAGTGACGGTGCTACGGGATGGGAAAGTTGTGCTCACCACCGAGGTCGCACAGGTCGACAAGAGACGTTTGATTCAATCCATGGTAGGGCGGGCGCTCGAGGATGAATATCCGAGAGTTGCGTTGACAAGGGCTGAGGAGATTCTACGCGTGGAACATCTCCATGCTCATCGGCTGCATGACATCAACCTGACACTCTACAAGGGTGAAATCCTCGGCATTGCGGGGTTGGTAGGCGCCGGAAGAACGGAACTGGCGCGCGTTATTTTTGGAGCTGATAAAAAATCGTCCGGTCGGGTGGTTCTGGAAGGAACGGAGATTTCGCCCGCCTCTCCGACTGATGCGATTCGGGCAGGCATCGGGTTGCTGACCGAGGATCGCAATCAGTTGGGATTGATCCTGCAAATGAATGTACGAGAGAATATCTCGCTTGCAAGTCTCTCTGATTTGCTGACCGGTCCGTTCATCAACAGAGGCAAGGAAGAAGTGCTGGCCACCCGCTATGTGTCGGAGCTGAACATCCGTCCACACGACAGTTCGATGGAAGTGGAAAAGCTGAGCGGCGGTAACCGGCAAAAGGTCGTGCTTGCCCGTTGGCTCAGCACGCACGCGAAGGTTCTCATGTTCGATGAACCGACTGCCGGCGTTGATGTCGGGGCGAAGTATGAAATCTACACCAGCATCAACCGTCTGGCACAACGCGGCATTGGTGTCCTCGTGATCTCATCGGACTTGCCGGAGTTACTCGGCATCTGCAACCGAATTGCAGTGATGTGTGAAGGACGAATCACGGGCGTAGTGTCACACGACGAGGCGACTCAGGAGAAAATAATGACACTTGCGACGATGATGAATTGATGAAGTCGTTCATTCCAACCCGCTCAGGTTCTTTGCCGTTCACACTAACAAGTGAACTGGGAATAGGCATCGCGTTCGTTGTGGAGCTTCTTGTTTTTTCATTCCTCTCACCGTACTTCCTCACCACCGATAACCTCCTCAACGTTTCTTTGCAGGTTTCCATTACCGCGATTATAGCTGCCGGGATGACGTTCGTGATTCTGACGGGAGGGATTGATTTATCGGTCGGTTCGCTTCTTGCGCTTGCAGGCATTCTTACAACCGATGTGCTGAAGCTGCAACTGCCGATCACAGTTTCATTCCCGCTCGCTGTTCTTGTGGGACTCACCGCGGGAGCGTTGTCCGGTGCAGTTGCGGGCGCTCTCATTACCCGATACAACATAACGCCCTTCATCGTAACGCTCGCGTTGATGACCGTATGGCGCGGCATCGCGTTTGTGTACACGGAAGGTCGTCCTATCTGGGAGTTGCCGGACGTGTTCAGCATTCTTGGAAGCGGACGACTGCTCGGAGTTCCGATTCCAAGCATCATCATGATTGTCGTATTTGTTGCCTCACATATTGTGTTGACACAAACCAGATTCGGCCGACACGTCTATGCGGTGGGCGGGAACAAAGAAGCAGCCCGGTTGGCGGGCATCCGCACGAGCAGAGTCTTCATGCAGGTCTACGTGTTGTGCGGATTTCTTGCAGCACTCAGCGGAATACTTCTCGCCTCACGCATGAACTCCGGTCAGCCGAATACCGGATTAGGATATGAGTTGGATGTGATCGCAGCAGTAGTGGTTGGCGGAACAAGCCTGTCCGGCGGCCGCGGATCCATCCTCGGAACATTCATCGGGGCGATGCTGATTGCCGTGCTGCGCAACGGATTGAACCTGCTCAACGTTGGTTCCTACGTTCAGCAGGTAGTTGTTGGTGTGGTGATTCTCCTTGCCGTCATGATGGATCGCGAAAGGCGAGGTTAGTTCGTCAGTTCGGGATGGAGTTCTCTTCCGTTTGCTTCCCGAAGAACCCCGAGGAATGAAAATATTCCGCCGGCAAACTCATCCGAGAATGCGGATGAGTTTCGGTGAGTTTGAATTCACTATTGTTGCGCAGGGATTGAACAACGAGGTTCACATGGTTGAAGCAGCCGGCTCTACAGTGCCCACAGTCACCGACGTTTCCCGCATCGCCGCGATACCTAACCGCGTCATCCGCAATCTGGAGATCACCGAATGCTACGCACAGCTTTCGAACGCGATGCGCATGCGTACGGGTACAGCGGCAAACTGGTGCACGTTTGCGACGTGGGCCTCGCGCCAGGCCGGCGGCACGATACGAGGTGAAGACCTGCTGTCGCGATGTGAGGCACGTCTTCGTCAGAAGGCGCGGCTGTTTGCGCCTCTTCACTCCATCAACCGCATACTCCTGCGCAAGGGAATGTTCGAACCTGACACTCCGTTCGGCCGCATCGTGAGCGAGATTCACACACCGTTCGACGCGTTCGAGCGGGCGAGCGCCGAGGTTGCCGCAGGAAACCTGAAAGTCTTTGAGGAGATCGGTCGGGAATTCGCGAGGTTCATCGCGTCTGTTCCCGAGAATGCACGTCATGATTCCGGAGAGGTGATCGCGTTTGTCTCGGCACTTCGTCCGGGCCTACCGCCCGATGGGCAGGACTACCTGAAGGAAGCGTTCACACATTATCAACAACAACGCTACGAGCTTGATCCTGCCGCACGGGCAAAGTGGATTCTGCTTGCGAATCTCAAGGTTGGACTCCACGAGCAGACGCGTTTGCAGCCGCAGATTGCCGCCGCCATCGATGCGCCGTTAACGACCGCAGAAGATCTTGGCGCCCGCGTACTCCATACGTTGATCGCTCGATCGGACAGCTGGTCGCAGGTCATCAAGCGACCAACAGCCGGAGTGCTTGGCTGGTTTGCCGCAAGGCTTCGTGACGCCGGCATCAGAATCACGCGCGAAGTCGTAACGGAGTCGATGATGGTGCTTGCACTTCCGAACCGCGTGTTGTCGCTGGGACAAAACCTGGATGTTCCGGTGCCGGCCGTCTTCAACGCGACGTCGGACACTCAGCTGGATGGTTTCGTGAAGGAGTACGATCCGTGCGCGCCGGGTATCAACGACTGCGCCGCGGAAGATTGGGCCGACTTGCATCAACGTATGCACTACATTATTCATTTGTTCAGAGCATACGCCGAGGAAAGCTCGTTGTTCTCACGACCATTCACAGATGAACAAGTCGCAAGCTTTCGTGCCGGCGTTGTCCCGAACGGCATACTCTGAAGCAGGTCATGCGGCCAACTTCCTCGTCGTCGCAAGTTTCAAAAGCCCTGGCCCTGTACGGTCGGGGCTTTTTTGCATTTTCGGTGTATACAAAGGTTGGGAGTGCTTTCACGCTGGTGCAAGTCTACCGGGCAGGACCCACCCCAAACAGATCTTCGGTGAACTTCATCCGCAGCGTCACGTAAGGTCCTTGTGTGGAATAGATGTAGTCGGTGAGATCCCGATCCTTGTATCCCTGGAAATTGTAGCCGACGGCGATCATCGTATTCTTGACGAAAACGAATCCGGCTTCTCCGCTGTACCCCACTTTCATATCGTTTGCCCCGCGTTGACGAAGTATACGGACTTCGCCGGCGATGTTCATCCATTGTAGCAGATCATACTGCGGCCTGCACAAGATGAAGTCTGAAACTGTGGAGAACGAGTTGCCTTCGACAACTTCGCGTGAGCTCTTCAAGGCGTACTTCATTCCAATCTCGACATCCGCTAGCGGTTCGACCGACGCATGTGCAGAGACGATGGTTGCGCGATAATAGTTGGTTGGCTGCACGACCTGATTGTCCTGCACCTTGTGTTCGACTTTCGAAATCAAGTTCAGCCAGTTGACATTCACCGGCCGATACGCCAATCCGAACATATAGTCCTGTTGTTTGGTGTAGCCTGCCTGCGATCGCGATTCCGCGCGGTAGTTCGTCCCCTTTGCTATCATACTGAGATCGCGCAGAAGCCGGTACGACACACCGAAATCAAATCCCTTGCGGAGATTATTCGCGTCTTCGCCATACTCGCCTTTCAATGATGCCCGCAACGGAAACCGCGGGAGATATTCCAGAGAGGCTGAGACCGCGTCATGATCATCTGTTCGGGCTTCGGCAAGGCGCTTCCCGAGGTTCTTTGTTTTCTCATACAGTACGTTTGCAGTCAACTCGTCTGTAATCTTCAGAGAGTTCTTCAAGCCGACTGTTGCCGCATTCCTCTCGCCCGAGATTGCATTTCCCAACTCATAACGTCCGTAGACAGAAGTCCCTTCGGCAACTTTTGTGTTGACGCCGACAGTTGTCAGCTGCCCCTGACCCTGGAGGAATCTTTGCTGCGCGTATAGCGAGAGGTCTTTTGTAACTACATACTCCAAACCAATCCCTACAGCATCGGGCCGAACTTCCTTATCCCCTTTCACGAGATTGCGTTCGTATTCGGCTGTAGCATGCAGCCCATTGACGACCCGCGCTCTCGACCGGCTGCTGAGAAGCGTTGAATGCGTTTTTAGGTTCTGAGATGGCGACTCCGGATTCTCACCATCATACCAGACGTCTTCTATCTTCACACCGATGTCGCTCTCGTTCCCAAGTGACTGTTGTATCGACCCCGAGAGCGATCGGATATCCGAAGCGAACGATCCCTGTGATTGTCGCTGCTTGTAGTAGTCACCTGTAACTGACGTGCCATCAAAAGACGAAACCTGGACGGACGTTCCGTATTTTTCTGTTCCCACCTCACGTCCTGAACCGGACTGGGTTGTATTGGCAAACGTTCCATCAACTTTCCGGTAATACGGACGAAACCCGATCCACTTTCCGGGGGCCATTTCCGCTTCCACTTTCCACGCATTGCCGGAGGCATTGACATCTGCAGAACGTGCGACTTCCGAATTCAATTTGAAGCCCTTGCCGAAATCCATTGCTGCGGACCCGCCGAAGAGCTTATAGTCTTTCGGTTCGCGCCGTTCCACCACCGCCATTCCACCGAGTGTCAGCGCATCGAACAGAACCACTTCTGCCGAGCCTCCGGTAACGAGATTGTCCGGTGTATTCGTGATCGCTTCGTATGCAATCACAATGTACACTGGATTGTTCTGGTCGTCGAGGCTTGCCACCGGTTGCTTGAAGTAGAGGCTCCCCTGCACGTAATCGATTTCGTAGTCTGTGTACCGGGATTTTTCTTTTGATGTGATGACGATTTCCGACCGGAACTTGTCGCGCACTTCGATGCGCACTTTCTCGCTTCCTGTCACGACATTATTCTGCCTCAGATAGTAGTAACCGGAGATCCCAAGTCCGCGAATCTCTTCCTGAACGACTTTCCTGTTGGTCAGCGTGCCGAACGCATCAACGTTTGCCGTAGGGCCTTGCAGGTGCAGTCTGGTACCCGTGAACGATCGATTGTACGCGGCGAATTCGTTCTTCGTCATCTGCGTATTGAAATCGCCATACAGGATGTATGATTGATTCTTTTCGAGCTTTGCATAGAATGGCGAAGTACTTTGCGCTTCATATTGAACGATAGAATTGTCGCCGTACATCGAGTAAAGAGAATTCGGATCAAGATCGCGGAATATGCGATCCTGCAGTTTTCGATCCGTATCAATTGATAGCGTCAAGAGATATTCACTGAAGATGCTGCCCCGACCCATTGCGGCCACGCGACCTCGTTTCTTCGTCCCGCCACTGAAATCATCCTCCGCAGAGAAATCTGAAGTGTTGCCCTTTGCTGAGAGACCCTTGACAGTTCCATCAGCGGAGCCGACAAGCATGAATGGAATGTTGGGCGTGATTGCGTACATCGGATGTGTTACTGAAACTGCATTTGACATCATCCGGAGTGAAATTGGTCCCACGTAATGCGTGGCCTGAACCGTGAATGCAGCCCGTCCATCAACTAACTTCACTTGATGCCCCGACGTGTTGAGGTCGACATCGTCCCCGAGGATCTGCAGACTATCGGCACCAACGGTGATGAAATAGCCGGAATCAATTCTCTTTTCCCATTTGTCCAGCACGATAAGGGATACCGCGACTTTCGAGTTCCCGTCTGCCTGAAGCTCGTCGCTTTCAGTTTCGACAAGAATCGTGTCCGGCTCGCCAAAGACGTGAATGTTCAGCTCGGCGGAAAATTGCTTGCCGTTTTTCATTCGCACAGTTGTTTTGAACTGCACCGGACCGGGTTGACATCGAACACCAAGAAACTCAAACACGCCATCCATTCGCGTGATAGCAGAATCGGCGACAACGCCGTTCACCTCCAAGCATACAGGCATGTTGGGCAGTGCATTTCCAATGACTGCCTGGTTTGTGAATGCACTTGATGAACCTTCTGCGGGACTCACAATCATCATCTGAGACCTTGCGGATCCCGCAAATGCAGCGAGGAAAACCAAGATGATGGAGACATTCTTTTTCATCGAGTCTCTCCACCATTTTGTCGCCGCTTCCACATGAAAAACGCGATCAAGAGAATCATCGCCGCTAATGCCAGGACAAGAGCACCATTGACCGGCCTGAAGTCACTCTGCACTCCAACTGACTGGTGTCCGGTCGCCGATGATGGCTGCAACTCCACGTCCGCAGTGCGCGTTTGTGCTGTGGTGTCGGGGTTGACGCGAAGCGACTGTGCGGCAGTTTTACGTTTTTGGCGTCCCTGGGTGATTCTTTTCTTGACTGTTGTCTTTGCAGACTTGACACTTTCGGCGGCGGCAGCAACTTGCCGAACATCAGTATCCGACTTTGAGGTAGAAATGCCACTCGTGTCTTTGAATGTCTGCACAACGTCTGGGGTCTGCGGATTAGCTTTCTCCGCTACACTTTCAGAACTCGGAACAGCGAACGGCCAGCTCTGTTGCATCATCGGAAAGACAGCATCCCTGTTCCGCGGATACGCAAGCAAGAGATGCCCGCGTGAACTCAACGTTGTTCCTGGTGCCGCAGAGTCGGCAATGATATCGACATATATGCTGTCTGTAGAATTCGCAGGACGCGTTGGGAAATCAATCGCGAAGACATTCGCTTTTCCACCTTGCGGATAGAGGCTAATGCCCCGCCACCAAATCGATTTGTAATCAAATGAGAATCCCGCAGGCAACGTGTCAACAAGAGAGACCTTCGTGGGAGAATCGATTTCTCCAAATCGGAGAATATAGAGTGTTGGGATACGGGCTGCTGCGTGGTGCGCCCGCGTCGATGAGAACAAGACTGATGCACGTGCTTGCGACGGACGCCTGACATAGAAATCAACTCGTGCGATACCGCCTTCAGTCAAGCGAATGAATCTTGAAAGTCCATCCCCCGCTGATTCCGCCCTGAGGG
>CAYJNF010000141.1:0-8572 GCA_964370915.1 uncultured Chitinophagales bacterium | reverse complement strand
CGCAAATTCTGCAGGACAAGGTGAAGAACCTCGACTACAAGACCATCCGCTACAAGGGGCATTGCGAGAAGTTCAAGACGCTCCTTGACCTCGGCTTTGCCACAAACGAGCCGATGATGGTGGGTGGCAGTGTGAAGACCAACCGCGAATTTTTTGCCGATTTGCTTCGCAAGAAGCTCGACTACGGCGACAATGACATCGTCCTTGCGCGCGCAACAATCACGGGACGCACCAAGACCGCCGAGAAAACGCTTGTGTATGAGTTCGTCGATTATTATGATGAAACACACAAGATCACGGCAATGATGCGCACGACCGCGTTCCCCACGTCGATTACCGCCCAGATGCTTGCGCATGGGGCCATTACGAAACGCGGGGTTCTCGTCCCCGAGCTGTGCGTGCCCGGAAATCTGATGATCGAAGAACTCGGCAAACGAAATCTCAAAATTACCAAGAAAGTCACGGAGGTGTGGAGTTGACAATGCATCCGCTCTCCGTACAGATCACGACAAAAGACAGCGTCGCGCAACGCGAAGTTCAACAGAGCTACATTTTGCAGACTGCGCATCCACGCTGGGAGTTGTTCAAAATTTTTGTTCGGGCAATTGTGTCATTGAAGTTCAAATAGGGATGAGGGCGTAGACCGTGGCTTTTGCTCTTCGCTTTTGCTCTTCGCTTTTGGCTCTTGGCTTTTTGCTCTTAACTCATAACTCATTTCGCTAACATATGGCCGACAATTCTAGCTTTGACATTGTCTCTGAGGTGAACCTGCAGGAGGTTGACAACGCAATCAACCAGGCGCGCAAAGAAATCGGGCAACGATACGACTTCAAAGGCTCAAAAAGTTCGATTGAACTTAATCAGAAGGAAAAGATACTCACCGTTGTTTCTGATGACGACTTCAAACTGAAGAGCGTGATCGACATTCTTCAGAATAAGCTGATCAAGCGCGGTGTGCCGATCAAAGCACTCGACTACGGCACAATCGAGTCCGGTGCATCGGCGACTGTCCGACAGATTATCAAACTCCGGGTTGGCATCGACAAAGAGAATGCAAGGCTCATCGTGAAGATGATCAAAGAGACGAAACTCAAGGTGCAGGCGCAAATCATGGACGATCAGGTACGCGTCAGCGGCAAAAGTAAGGATGATTTGCAGGCGGTGATGAAACTGCTGAATGGCGCCGATCTTGCTTTTGCGATCCAGTACACCAATTATCGATAGACGGTGGTGAGACACAGGTCAGGGGGAATGGAGGATTATCGATATGCAGCGCGTGTAATTGTGCTGTCCTTGTGCCTTCTCCTCTTTGTACATCCTCCCCTCGTTGCGCAACCCGGTACAGTGACGATCGTTCTCGAGAGTGCACCTGCGCGCGATCTTACTCTGCAATGTGTCCGTCGACAGGAAATTGTCTATGGGTCACTTGCGGATCTGGCGCACGCATTCGGTTACGTCGCTGTGGAAAATCACCTGGCACACTCCATCACATTCCAACAGCCTGCAAGGCACGTAACATTCTTCACCGATAACACCTTCGTCGTCATCAACGACAAAGCGAGCCAGAAAGCATTTACACTCCAAATTCCTTCACCGACCATCACTTACGACTCCACGCTGTACTTTCCGGTTGCTGCATGCGCTCCCGTCTTCGAGAAGTTGTTTAGAACGCCGGCTGCGTATGATGGAACGGCACAAATTCTTCGCATTGGCAAAAAGGTTCCCCCTACGCCCACGTTTGATGTTCCATCGCTGACACTTGAACCGAAAGCAAATGGAATGCTCATACGTATTTCTGTTACCCGACCGCTGACGGGATACGAGAGCCTCATGAGACAGGATGGCTGGCTCTATGTCACCATCCCGAAGGTAAAAGCCGATATTGCCGCACTGAACAAGGTAAAACCCGTCGGCGCCGTGAAGAAGATCGTTGCGATACCATCTGCGACGTCACTTCAGCTTACATTCAAACTGGACGGAACGATCACGTCGTCCGAAATCGTAAAGGATGAATCCTCCAACGATCTTCTTGTTGTGTTGCGTGGACTTTCGGAGGAAACCCTTGCCGCATATGAACAGCGAAGGCGCTCCAACGACCAGCTGTCACAAGAGCGCAAGAAGCATCAGCTTGACGTGATCGTGTTGGATGCGGGGCACGGCGGAAAGGATCCGGGAACGATCGGTGTCACCGGTACGAGGGAAAAGAATATTGCTCTGAGCATTGTGCTAAAGCTCGGCAAGCTCCTGGAAAAAAACATGAAAGACGTGAAGGTGGTGTATACGCGCGACGATGACACGTTTGTGGAGGTGTACCGGCGGGGACAAATTGCAAACGAGGCGGATGGAAAACTCTTCATCAGTGTTCACTGCAACTCGACACTGCGAAAGCCGAGTCCTCAGCGCGGGTTCGAAGTCTATCTGCTTCGCCCGGGACGCACAGACGAAGCGATTGACATTGCCGAACGCGAGAACTCCGTGATTGAGCTGGAGGAAGCCTATGAGCAACGCTACAAAAAGCTGACCGACGAGAACTTCATTCTTGTGACGATGGCACAAATGGCACACATGCGCGGAAGCGAAATGTTCGCCGAGATTGCCACAAAGGAGATGGACAAATACCTGCCGACAGCGAACAAGGGAGTGAAGCAAGCCGGGTTCTATGTGTTGGTCGGTTCAGCAATGCCGAACGTTCTCATCGAGACCGGTTATCTTTCCAACCGCGACGAAGAAAAGTACCTCAAGCTCGACTCAACGCACCAGAAATACGCCGAGGCGATCTTCAACGCCATCAAGCGCTATAAGGCCGAATACGAGAAACTACTCCTCGAAGGAGAAGGGCTTGGGAAGAATTGAAGCGGTTCGGGTTGACAGAACAGGTACAAGGTCTAAGAAGGTACTACTTCGTGTCTTAGAGTCTTCGTGGTTTTCTTTCGTCCGGGCTTGCCAAACTGTATCTAGAATGGATGTTCAAACGAAAGATATACAAAGCTACCGACCGACCGATCCCCCTCACTGAAACGCACAGGCACTGCCAGGCCGGGAACAATCTGCAGTGACCCCACATCAATAGCCGCACGAATCCCCGGACTGATGATCGTCTCACTTGAGTGAACGACCTCTCCACCCAGATCAATGCCGCCAAGAATATTCTGCACGATCTCGATCATGAGATTCACATTTGGGCTGATCAAGGCTATGGCGCTTGCGCCGAAGTTGTATGATGGCACAGTACGTTTCACTTCGCTGCCGGCACGTGTTGTCCCTTTTACTCCCGGCAGCATCGTCGCTCCGATATTTGCATGAACTACAAGCTGGTTTGACAGTCGTTTGCTGACGGGAAGATTGAACTGCATGCCCCATGTGCCCGAGCCAAGATCTCTCAGCTCATCACCAACTGGCAGGATCAAAGATACGCGCGGGGCCACGGTTGCCCACGCATCATGCGAGGAGAGTTGATAACGATAATTCAGCAGGATGTCGCCGACTCCATTCACCCCGGTTCCATTCATCCACTGGTACGGGATTGTCACGCTCAACTGATGGAGATGACTTCCGACGGGCCATTCCTGCGTAAACCCAAACGCAACGTTCCTGGGGTCTCCGGAGGACATCAATGTTGAGATATGCTGAACGACGCGATCTTCCTGGTTGTATGCCTCTTCAATGAAAAAGGAATTGTCCTCGATCGCATCATCGAACTCGTCAGGTGTGTCGTTCGATTGTGCAAACACCAGACCGTTCAGTGTACAGAAAACTGCCAGTGTCAGGCAACGTGGTCGCATGGGTACGATCCTTTTTTCAACATTCAGCAAAATGATATTTCAATGAACAGACTTTACCAGCAACTCAGGTTGTCAGCCGTCGTCTCGATTCATCCGCCGACGAACAATCGCCAGAACTGCGCGACAAAGAAGCACAGCATAAGTCCGAGCACAACAGGCAGAAGTGACGACACCACAGTCCACTTGAGGCTGCCGGTTTCTTTATAGATTGTATAGATCGTTGTCGAGCACGGATTGTGCACCAGACTGAAGAGCATCAGGTTCACCGCAGTAAGAAGAGTCCAGCCGCCCGCGTGGAACACCGTGAGGTACGCGAGGGAATCTTCAAGCTCAAACATCACTCCGGCGCCTGCACCGTAGCCGGTGATGCCGGAACTCAGCACCGTTAGCATAAGGATTGTCGGTATCACGATCTCGTTTGCCGGAATTGCAATGATGTAGGCAAGCAGAATCACGCCATTCAAACCAAGCAACACGCCAAACGGATTCATGAAGTTGATTGCATGCTCGGCAAGACTGAGATTGGCAACGTGGATATTGCTGAGCAGCCAGATGACCGCGCCTGCCGGCACAGCAAACACCACCGCGCGCCAGAGCACGAAGATCGTCCGATCGATCAACGACGTGTACAGCGTTCGCCAGATTCGCGGTGGACGATATGGCGGAAGCTCAAGACTGAAGGCCGAAGCTTCTCCCTTCAAGACGGTGCGCGACAAGAACCACGATGTTATGAACGTGAGTGCGATGCCGAACAATGCAACGGCAACCACAGCCGATGCAGAAAGCAATCCGCCAAGTGCGGCGGGAGCAAGCGTGCCGACAAAGAGCGTGGCGATCAGGATCTGTGTCGGCCAGCGGCCGTTGCACAAGGCGAAGTTGTTTGTGATGATGGCGATGAGTCTCTCCCGCGGGCTATCGATAATACGCGTCGCGATTATTCCGGCGGCGTTGCATCCGTAACCCATACTCATGGAAAGCGCCTGCTTGCCATGCGCACCGGACTTGCGAAAGAGATTGTCGAGATTGAAGGCGACACGCGGCAAGTATCCGAAGTCTTCCAGCAACGTGAAGAGCGGAAAGAAAATTGCCATCGGCGGCAGCATCACACTGATCACCCATGCAGCCGCGAGATACACGCCGTCGAGCAGCAAACCGTCGAGCCACCATGGTACCCCGACAGTTGATGCGAACGACTTCAACACGGGATGCACTGTGTCCAGCAAGAGTGAGGCGATCATGGAGGATGGAACATTCGCTCCCTCAATCGTCACCCAGAACACGCCGGTCAGCAACAACAACATCACCGGAAAGCCTGTCCATCTCCCGGTCAGAATCCGATCGAGCGTTCTGTCCCAATTGAATTTCGGCTTCTCGTTCGTGTGTGTCACGACCGTATCGGCAATGCTCGCGGCGTCGGTATAGATGGATTCCATCAGTGCATCGTGAAATCCTTCGCCCACCTCCCACCGGAGGGAGCTTGTTTTCGAGAGAAGACTCTCGGCAGTGATTGCGCCTTTACTCATACGTACTCTCCACTTCCATCAATCTGCCTGAATTCTGTTCCATGACCGGTTGAACAAGCGTTGCCAACTCGCCGGTGCGTACCGCCTCGACAATTCGTTCGTCACCTTCCAACAACCGAAGTCCAACCCAGCGTGCGTTGCCAAGCCCGGGGAATAGGGCTTGCACTTGCTCAGCGACCTGGGTGATTGCCCGCTCGAGACTTGCGGAGCGCGCCCGCATGCGATACGGCTTGCAGACAAACACGCCGGTCGCGACATCATTGATCGCCTGCAAGAGCGCCTGAATGCCGACGCCCTGTCGCGCGGCAGCAGGAACAACAGGCACACCGAGTTGTTTTGAGAGTAGCCGATCATCCACATGCAGTCCGTGGCGCTTTGCCTCGTCCACAAGGTTCAGACACACTACGGCACGGTCGGTAATTTCCAATACCTGAAGCACAAGATTGAGATTTCGTTCAAGCCGCGTTGAATCCACCACGACCACGGTGACATCCGGCTGACCGAACAGAATGAAGTTGCGCGCGACATCTTCATCGGTGCTGGTGGAGAGCAACGAATACGTGCCGGGCAGATCGACAAGTTTGTATCGCTTCTCGTCGTAGATAAAACCACCTTCTGCGCGAGTCACCGTTTTGCCCGGCCAGTTTCCCGTGTGTTGGTGAAGCCCGGTCAACGCATTGAAGACCGTGCTCTTGCCGGTGTTGGGATTGCCTGCAAGACCCACAACGAAGTCGGATCCCTCCATGTTCACGCCAAGACGGACGAGATTTCCTTTGTTGTGTGCCGGACATGTTTCACATGCCGGCTTCAGTTGTTCACTCATTGCTTTGCATTCTCCTCACGTCGGATATTAATCAACCCCGCATGTGCACGGCGCAACGCAATGGTTGCCCCGCGAATTATGTAGGCCGTCGGATCGCCGCTTGCACTCCGCATTTCCGCCCTGACGAGCGTTCCCGGCAGCACGCCGAGATCCATCAATCTGCGGCGCTGCTGACCGCGACACCGGCGCGCGAGACTGACAACACGAGCAGACTTGCCTACCTCCAATTGATCCAGCGTATCGTGCATTGTCTCCGGTACCGGCTCTTCGTTCAGTGTTAGAACAGTGACATTGGCAGCAACGATCGGCGCAAGCACGGATTCAGCACCATCGGCTTCAAAACGGATTCTTTCAGCCGATGCATCGAGAATACGCAAGTGCATGCCGGGAGTGAGCCCCAATGCCACAAGCTGCGCGTACACTGCTTCCGGCTCGTCTTCAACGTGCACAATCCGTGCAACATCGCCGCGGTGCAACTGAGTCATCGGTTGCCCCTGCTGAATCGGGAGGTCGCCGGATGCCGTCGGAATTGGATCGCCGTGCGGATCGAAGCGTGGATCTCCCATTTGCGCGGAGAGCGCATCCGCCTGCGCGGGAGTCATTTGATGCTCTTTCTGTTCAGCTTCGATGTGCCACTGCAACTCCTGCACACCCGTCTCGTCGGCGAGGTAGCGTTCCCACAGTCTGTGCATGCGGATGACGCGCAACGCGTACGAACGACCCTCTTCGGTCAACACCAATCCCTCTCTCTCAAACCGGACAAGGTGGTGCGACTCCAAACCGGACAACAGCTGTGTTATTTCATTGACAGAAACTCCCAGCGCACCCGCAAGACTTTGCAGGGTGCACACAAGTTTCTTGTACTCACAATCGTAGAGATGTTTGAGTGCGTCTTCGATCAGCACGCGGTGCGTGGTTCTTCGCATGTCCTGCCACCGTGCCCATAACCCGACACGCGGCCATGCGACAAACCCCATCACGATCAGTATTGCCGTGCCTATCGCCAGTGCAAATCCGGGATCTGTCATACCTATTCCTTCGACTAAAGTCTCTCGACAAAAATCGCTTCAGCAACCTGCTGGCTGATGAACTGTTGCCTTGTTCCAATCTTCACGATCATCGATCCGTCAAACGCCTTCTTTTCCCTGACCGTCAGTTTACTGTTGAGTCCCAGGCCAATCTGGGTTGCATGCTGCAGCAACTCCGAGTTCTCGTCACTCACGTGAGAAATCCGCACGACGTCGCCTACTTTGCAATCTGTGAGGGCCGAGCTCTCCAAACCGGTGATCGCTCCATTTTTTGATGGAATCGGATGGCCGTGCGGATCCGCCGTTGGAAAGCCGAGCGCTTTGTCGAGCTGCCCTTCGAGTTCCTCCGACGTGACGTGTTCCAAACGCTCTGCCTCATCGTGCACTTTGTCCCATGAGTATCCCAAAAACTGCATCAGAAACATTTCCCACAGCCGGTGTCGTCGCAGAATGCCCAATGCCATCTTCTTGCCCTTGGCAGTAAGCTCCACGCCCTGATACCGTTCGTAATGCAGCAGCCCTTTTTCTGACAGCTTCTTGATCATGTCGGTAATAGAAGCGTCGGCAACGTCGAGTTGCACGGCCAGCACTGAGGTTGTTGCTTTCTCCCCGCGCTCTTCGATTTTATACACCGCCTTGATGTAGTCTTCCGTGCTGATATTAGTCATAACTCAAGATAGATTTAGGTTCGCCTAAAATATAGCAGGGCAGCGGGTGCTTGTCAAGTGCTCAGCAAAAAAAAAGCCCGCATCCGGGCTAACTCATAAAAAGCGGTCAAATACGTCAGCAAAAACTACTTTTCCGTCTTCTCCTTCGCCTCGTCAAAAAACTCGTCCTTCAATCCGGAGTTGAGGTGATAGTTGGAGTACACGATTGTGATTGTTCCCTTCCGCGGATTCTGCGACGGGCGCTGTCCCTGCGGAAGCTGTCCAAAAAATTCGGGGAGATCGGTGTTTGTCGAATCAGCTGAGAAGGTGACCAGGAGTTGAGATGGTAGCCAATGACCGTTCACATTCTGGGAGATGAATTCCGCTTTCATCTGGCGGCCGTCAAACTGCGGAGTCGTCAATTGCCTGACGGTCCAGTTGGAAGGATCGGCGACCAGAAAGACCTTCCGCAGTTTTGTCTTGTCAAGCTTCGGACGCAGAGTGAGAACAAAATCTCCATTCTGCTCCCGCGCATTCTCCACATCGAATCGCGAAGCGAGATTCCCCGGCGTGAACCCGACTCCCTCCTTCGGCAGCAACGCAAATCCTTCGGAGATGAATCTGATTTTGTCAGGCTTCTTGAAGTACATCGTCGCCTTCATCCGTGGAACTTTCAGCCTGTCGAGATCGACATTCGCCTCGAGGTCCACCGAATAGTCTTCGATGCCTGCAAAGTTGGCTTCGATGTTCTTGAGAATTTGGGTGCCGG
>CAYJNF010000140.1:0-8573 GCA_964370915.1 uncultured Chitinophagales bacterium | reverse complement strand
AATTGAGGCTAGGCATGCAGAGAGAGTCACTTCAATTACTCAATGACCGGCTCGATTGTCGGAAACCGTTAAAAACGGTTTTCGATTTTGCTTTTCGATTATGCTAGCCCACGACTTAAGTCGTGGGCTAATGAAAAAAAACCAAATACTCTTGAGTCGTTTCAACGACTTCCCCTGAGCATTCGATGAATCAATTACTTCACTACAAGGTTCACAAGACGGTTCTTCACAATCACCTTCTTCACAATCTGTTTCCCGTCAAGATGCTTGCGAACGTTCTCGTCAGCAAGACACAAGGCTTCCAGCAGGTGCTCAGGTGTATCCTTCTCGACAGAAATCTTTGATCGGATCTTTCCATTCACCTGCAAGACAATCTCAACTGTTGTCTCCACGAGTTTTGCCGGATCAAACGTTGGCCACGGCTCAAGGGCTAACGACTGCTTGTGACCCAGCATTTGCCACAACTCTTCGGCAATATGCGGTGCAAACGGTGCGAGCACAAGCACAAACGGCTCCAGAATTTGTCGCGGCTTCACTTCGCTCTTCATCACCTCATTTACGAAGATCATCATCTGGGCGATGGCAGTGTTGAAACTCAACCGCTCGATATCATCGCCAACTTTTTTTACCGTCGCGTGATAGACTCTTTCCAGTTCCGGTGTTAACGCAACAGTCTTGATGTCGGGATCGAGCCGGCGCTGATCGTCAACATACAGCCTCCAGACGCGGCCGAGGAAGCGGAATACACCTTCGACACCACGCGTACTCCAGGGCTTCATCTCTTCCAGCGGACCCATGAACATTTCGAACAGCCGCATTGCGTCGGCGCCGTACTCCTTCACCACGTCATCGGGGTTCACCACATTGCCGAGCGATTTGGACATCTTCTTGAGATTCTCACCGAGAATAATCCCCTGATGCCGCAACTTCATGAACGGTTCCCGTGTGCTCACGTAGCCGAGATCGTACAACACCTTATGCCAGAACCTCGCGTACATTAGATGCAGCACCGCGTGTTCAGACCCGCCGACGTACAGATCAATCGGCATCCAGTATCGCTCTTTCTCTGCGGAGAAAATCTGTTGATTATTCTTCGGATCGAGATAGCGAAGATAATACCAGCACGAGCCAGCCCATTGCGGCATGGTGTTCGTTTCACGACGAGCCTTGAGTCCGGTCTCTTTGTCGACGACGTTCACCCAATCCGAAGCGAGCGCAAGAGGCGATTCCGTTGTCCCGCTTGGCTGGAATTTCTGAAGATCAGGCAGGCGCAACGGAAGCTCGCTTTCGTCGAGCGACTTGAGTGTTCCATCTTCAAGATGAAGAATCGGAATAGGTTCACCCCAGTAACGTTGACGCGAGAAGAGCCAATCGCGCAACTTGTACTGCACCTTTCCCTTTCCCAATCCCTTCGCACTGATCCACTCGATCATTCGCTTCTTTGCATCTTCAAACTTCAGGCCGTTGAGCGACACTTCGTCATTTGCCGAATTTACTGCAATGCCGTTTGCCTCGTCGATGTATGCTTCTTTGCTGACATCACCACCGGCAACAACTTCCACGATCGGCAGATTGAATTTCTTCGCAAACTCGTGGTCGCGTTCATCGTGGCCTGGCACCGCCATAATCGCGCCCGTGCCGTATCCCATCAGCACATAATCGGAAATCCAAACAGGGATCTCATGCTTTGTTGCCGGGTTGATTGCGAACCCGCCGGTCGGGACGCCGGTCTTGGCTGCATCAATTCCACGCTCAAGATCGCTCTTGAGCTTTGCCTGATTGCGATACTCTTCAATGGCACTGCGCTGTGAGTCAATAGTGATTTTCTCAACCAGCGGATGTTCCGGGGCGAGCACCATATACGTCGCGCCGAACAAGGTATCGGGTCGCGTCGTGAATACGCGAATCTTTTCTTCAAATCCCTTCACCGCGAAATCTATCTCCGCCCCTTCCGAACGTCCAATCCAGTTCGTCTGCATTTCGGTTGTTGAGTTCGGCCAATCCAGTTCTTTTGCATCCTCAAGCAACCTCTCGGCGTACGCGGTAATGCGCATCATCCATTGCTTCATGGGCCGCCGTTCGACACTGTAGCCTTTCTCCGTCCATTCAGCAACCTCCTCGTTTGCAAGAACCGTTCCGAGCGCCTCACACCAATTCACCGGAATCTCAGCAATGTAGCAGAGGCGGAAGTTGGCAAGAACGTTATGTTGCTCCACACGCGTCATCTTCTTCCATCCATCCGCACTGAAGCAACAGAAGTCGTCGCCACAGTAGAGCGCGCAATCAATCTTCGAGCATCCTTCCTGCTCAAACTCGGCGACCAACTTTGCAATGGGAAGCGCCTTCTTGATTCGATAGTCGTACCATGAGTTGTAGATCTTCAGAAAAATCCACTGCGTCCATTTGTAATAGTCCGGGTCCGTCGTGTCGACTTCGCGATCCCAGTCGTAGCTCAAGCCGAGCATTTTTATCTGACGACGGAAGTTGTTGATGTTCTGCACCGTCGTGATGCGTGGATGAATATTCGTCTGCATCGCGTACCGTTCGGCCGGCAAACCAAAGGCATCCCAGCCAATCGGGTGGAGGACGTTGAATCCCTTCATCCGTTTGTACCGACAAAGAATGTCGGTTGCGGTGTATCCTTCCGGGTGACCAACATGCAATCCGGCCCCCGACGGATACGGATACATGTCGAGGATGTATGCTTTCGGCTTTCCGGTGACATCGCCAGTACGGAATGTTTTGTGATCGTCCCAGTAGGTTTGCCACTTGGGTTCTATTTCATGAAAAGGATAGGACATTGAGGATTGGATTCTTTGGGATTCTGGATTCTGGATTCTGGATTCTGGATTCTGGATTCTTGCTCTTCGCTCTTCGCTCTCTGCTCTTAACTCTTCCCCGTCATGTACAACTTTGCCGTTGCGACCGTTCCCAACCTCATGCGTTCCCGGATTTCATCCGGGGTCGCGCCGGCGTCGGCCATTCGCCGTGCAGCGGTGTGCCGGAGCGAATAAGGCGTAACGGTACTGTTCTTTTTCAAACCTGCGACAGAGAGATATTGATTGATGACCCCTCGCAACCCACGCGTGGACATCCGCTCGCCTCGTGTGCGATTCCCAGCGCTAAGAAAGAGCGGATCAGCCGGCTTCGGATCGCCGTACATTTCTCTTCGAATACTCTGATAGTGTGAAAGCGAAGCTACGACCTCCTGCTGCAAAGCAACCGTCCGATCTTTCCGGACCCGTCCTTTGCTCCTGACCGCAAGATTGCCTGTCTCTCCTCCACAGACATAGTCTTCAACATTCGCCGTTACAATTTCAGCTTCCGACAATCCGCAATCGAGCATGAGTCGAACAATTGCCATGTCGCGCGAGCCAATCTCTCCGCGCGGCACGATGACATTGAACAACCGGTCAACATCACCATCAGTCAGCACCGCCCGAACGTGAATGCGCGGCCTGCTCATGCCTTCCACCATCTCGGCAGGGTTCATTGTCAATACCCCTCGCTCGACGAGGAAGGCGCACAGCCGTCGCAGCGCCGTCAGGTACGTCGAGACAGAGACTTCCGAGAGCTTTCGTGTCTTTATCAGGTAACGTTTGTATTGCCGAACGTCGTTCACCTGAAATCGGAAATTTCCAGTCTTCTCGAACCAACGGACAAATTCACGCAAACTCCTGTCATACGTCCCGCGTGTGTCGGCATTTGCTATGCGGGACAGGAACTCGGTGATGCAGACGCGCAGCCGCCTGGCCGAAAGCCGGACCTTTTTCGCGTGATTGTCCACCCTACCACTTCATCCGCTCTCGCAACGCGCGGATTTGAGCGACGTGATGTTTCCCGTGCCATGCATACAAGCCGGCAACATATTCCAGGGAAAACTCTTTTCCATACTCCGGATGAACATACGTCCGCTTGAAATCCGACGACTGCATTGACCGCATCAGCATCACCCACCGTTGGTGAATTGCCTCGACCAGTATCAGTGAAGTTTCCACAGAAGCATTCCGTCCATCTTCCAACTCGGCCCACCGGCTTTCAATGTACGGTTTGATCGTCGGACGATCTTCCGTGAGAGTCAACTTGAACCGACAGTAGGCATTCATGTGGCTGTCGGGAACGTGATGCACGGTCTGCCGGACAGTCCATCCACCATCACGATAGGGCGTCGCAAGCTGCAATTCCGAGAGATTCTTCACAGTATCTCTGAGTAAAGCAGGAAGCAGCTCGATGTCAGATATCCACTGTAAAATGATCCTGTCGGTGATGACATCCGGACTCTTGTATTTGCCGATGGGGTATTTGAGTTGTTCGATGTCCATGCCAGTCTACTTCAGCGCGAATTGTTGGAAAGTTCTGTAGACAAAATTATCGAAATGGCGAGAGACAAGCAAACGGCGGGCGATGACGTTCTTCAATAACGAGCATGCAACTCAGATCGCACACTCTCGTAAAGCTTGGGGTCGCTATCGAAGAACGGGAAGACGCGGCTGTATGAAATGGTGGTATCAGTCAGGCTCGGCCGCTTTGTTCACCATCTCATTGATCTTTTTCAGATTCTCATTCGCAAGGGCATTCTCGGGATCGATCTCGGTTGCATGCTTGTAGCACTCGCGTGCTTTTGTCGTGCGCTTCAACCCCATGTATGCGATGCCGGCCTGATTGAACGCTTCGGGACTGCGATTGTTGAGTGCAAGCGCTGCCAGTGCGGCTTTCAGCGCATCATCAAACTCCGCTGCTTTGTTGAATGCTGAAGCAAGGTAGTAGTGAAGGAAGTAGACGTCGACCCCTTTGCTTCGCGCCTGAGTCAGTGCGTCGATGATGTTTGGATAGCTCTTCGTCGCCATTGCGTTATCATACAATGCACAATACGCCGACACATACCAGGGATCAGATTGGATGGCTTTCTGAAACATGCTATTAGCGACCTGCTTATCCGCAGCCGTCTCGTACAATTCGCCAAGCCTAAGCGAGGCAGGCGCGTAGTTCTCCTGCATCTGCCGGACTGTCTTGTACAACTCGGTTGCCTTTGCAGTGTTGCCTGTTTCTGCGGCCGCGGCGGCTTCGATCATCCCTGCAACAATCTCTCCCGGTGTCTTCTCCAGTTTTGCTTTCAAGTCCAGTCGCAGTCCATCGAGCAGCACGGTCAGCTCCTCATCGAACGAATGACTCATGCCTGTTTGTACTTCATGCAGCGCGTCGGCATGGTTCCCGAGATAGAAATCGTTGACCGCTTTGAGCGCCGAGTAAAAGGGAAGGGAGAAATGAATCGAGTCCGTTTTCAGGTTGGCAAGAAACTCAGGTGGAAAGAGCGAGAGTCCCTTCTTTCTCCGAACGTTCATGAGCCGCACAAACGTGTTGAACGGATCGACGAGGTTGAATTTTCTCAGAAGTGCTGTCCGCGCTCCCGGCATCACAACCCGCAGTTCTTGTGATGTCGTGTCGGAGAAATCAACTTCGAGATATGCCTGGGCAAGTGCCGGAATAATATACTTGTACTTGAAATCCGCGGTTCCCCCTTCGCCTCCCTCGATGATCCACTTCGCATTGAAATCGTCAAGCGATTGCTGGAGCGAATCAACCAACGATGTCGTCAACTTGACTTTTTGCCGCGCCCTCGACATCAGCTCGGCGTTCACACTGTCGGCGGGAGAAATTCCCAGCGTTTCATTGGCCAGTGAATCTGCGATGAACTGGAAAACCCGCAGCTGCATTGTCGCATTGGCAATTGCATGAGGCAGCATGCCGCCCTCCTGAACGCGCATAGATGCGAGACTCGAGGTTGCATCTTGATAGCACTTGTCGAACGCACGCCGGCGGTTGATTCTTGACTCGTCGTACTGAGGGAAAATAGAAAGTGTCGGGTCACTGAGAATTTGCTCATAGATACCAATGGCGGATTTGTACCGCGAACTGCTGATCTCCGCATCTGCTGCTGCAACAAGTTTTTCCAGTTTCGGGTAGTTGGGCCAGTACTCAAGGGGGACCTTCATGGTCGCTGACGCGACCGTATCGTCGAGCGGAAATGAAAACGTGAATGGCCGATGGATCTTCAGCTGCTTCGGGTATCGGAAAAGAACCGGACCAACATCCTGGCCCGTCGGAGCATTCTCGATTTCACCCACCAATCTCATCGTGTCCTGTTCGATGGCGAGTTTCGACATCTCCTCGTTCAGAAAGTCGGCGTCAAATTTCCAATCGCCCGCAGTCTGAACAATGAAGAAGTACGACGGGCCTGAATTGACGGCTTCGCTGCTGAGGAGCGTGTCGCCCTTGACGCTCGCCAGTGCAACGGAAACAAACCTGGCTTCGCCGAGTCCGAGGAAGCCCGATTTCATGGCGACCTTCAACACGACAATGGTTCGGTTATCGCGGGCTTCACTGCTTTGGAATGCCACGAGCAGACTGAGGCAAATTGCGGAAACCAATATCCTGAAACGCATATGCAATCCTGGATGTGTAAATATCTCTCGAACTTGCAAATGGGGTGATGACACAGCATGCCGCGCGCATTCCCCACTTCCGACATCAATTTGTATTGGAAAAAGAACGTGTAGTGTTTTCTTGTGCAGCGGTCACGAAGGAAGGAACAACTTGACCTGATTCAATGTAGCAGAAGCAGGTGGGATAATCAAGCTCAGAAGCGACCCGGGCGAGAAGTTATGTCACCGTATCATGGTAAGCCTGACGGTCTATGACCTCGTTACGATCCGTAGGGCAGAAGGCTGACGCTTTGCAGTAACGAATCCGCAGAGCCAACTCGAACCCCAACATTCAATATATCTTCACTCCCTTGATCCTCGTCGGCAGCCAGACCTGCATCTGGTTCGCTCCGCGATTTGCCCACGCGTAATACGGAATTGCCGTCACGGGCCGCTTCTGCACGACAACCGATTTTCCGTCATCGGATGGCATTGCCGATAATGCGTCGGCGCGGAGCGCCACAACATTCTCGCTCAACACCTGATGCGGAGCTTCGGTGAGTACCGCGTCGCCGGGCAGAACGACATTCCAGACCTGCCCGTTGTTATCGGCTCCTTCTATGCAGTAAACAAGCGGTCCGCGCTGCAGCGCCACCCTATCGCGATCTTCGATCACGTCGGCCCGCGCAGCGATCTTTCGCGCACTCATCGGGAAATTCACCTCCACCATATCATCCTTCGTCCATTCCCGTTCGATAACAGCATAGCCGCTTTCCACTCTGTAGTCAAACGCCTTGCCGTTCACCAGGATGGGCATGGAGAGTTTTCGTGCGTCGGTAAATGCGTACAGCGCTCCGAGGGCAGGCTCATTCGTCAGCCAGCCGGGAAGCCGGACGTGAAGCGCAAACCGCGCACGCTTCGCTGCCCCAACACGCAGCTTCACGTTGCCATCCCACGGATAGTTGGTTTCCATCTTCACCGACACGGTTGTTTTCGCGACGTCGATCCTGGTGTCGCTTCCGACAAACAGGTTTACCCAAATGGCGTCCTCGCGTTTGCCGTAGATGTAGTTGCCCAATGAAGCAACGAGTCGTGCGATATTCGCCGGGCAGCACGCGGTGCCGAACCATTCGCTGCGCTGATGCTGGCCATTGGATGCAAGCGGATTGTCGTAGAAGAACCTGTCACCCGTAAGGCTCAAGCCATCCAGCGCTCCGTTGTACAGACTTCGCTCCAGCACATCAACATAAAAACTCTCGCCGGTCAGCCAGTTCATGCGCTGGTTCCAGAAGACCATGCCCACCGATGCGCACGTTTCGCAATACGCGTTCTCATTCGGCAGGTCGTAGTCCGTCGTGAATCCCTCATTGTCGCCGGCGGAGCCGATGCCCCCCGTGAGGTACATGTTCCGGTGCACGACGTCTTCCCAGACCGTTTTCATGGCGCGCATGTAGTCTGCATCTCCCGTTTGTGCCGCAACATCCGCGGCGCCGGTGTAGAGGTACATTGCACGGACGGCGTGACCGGTGATTGCTGTTTGTTGTTTGACCGGCGCATTGTCCTGCCAGTATTCGGGCGTGCCCCAACTGGTGTTGTTGGTATATCCCCGCCCGCGTTGCTGCAGATACCAGTCAGCGAGCTTCAGGTAGCGGTCGTTGCCTGTGGACTTGTACAGCTTCACCAGCGCCAGCTCGATTTCCTCATGACCGCTGATCCAATATCTGTTGGGTATGCGAAAGGTGGAATCGATGTGGTTGGCGAGCCGTATTGCCACATCGAGCAGTGTGCGTATTCCGGTCGCGTCGAAGTAGGCAACCGCCGCCTCGATCAGATGTCCGGCGTTGTAGTCCTCGTGCATCGGGATGTTCGTCCAGCGCTTCTCAAGTCCGGTGAGCGAGTAATACGTATTCAGATATCCGTCAGGCTCCTGCGCGGCGGCAATCTTCGCGATCCAGCCGTCTGCCCGACGTTCGAGTGCGCTGTCGGGGTGTGTTCTCAGCGAGTAGGCAATAGCCTCGAGCGCCTTGTACACATCGCTGTCGTCGTAGTAGATGCCCTCGTGTTTCTCTGCTGGTCCGCCCGCTCTTTTTCTTGCCACCTTTTCAAAGTTCCGGATGCGGGGAGTTTTGATTTCCGTCTGGTACACGCACG
>CAYJNF010000139.1:0-8616 GCA_964370915.1 uncultured Chitinophagales bacterium | reverse complement strand
GGACATACCGCACCCATCGCCGGTGCATCGTTTGATGCATGAGGGTTTCGCGACCAGGGGTTTGTGCGGAGAGTATTTTGAGAATGCACAAAGCCCGCGGCTTCCGCTGCATGCGACCTGGGAGCACACGCTTGAATCACTTTCGAAGAAACACCGCAAAGACATTTCGTACGAACTGCGCAACATCAGCAGGAATTTCGAAACGCAGTTTGAACTCACCATGCAATACGACCACGTGCAGGCCGACATGCGCGATTTCGTCATGATGCATCAAGAACGGTGGATGCTTGCGGGACATCCCGGCGTCTTCAGCGATACCCGGCAGGCTGAGTTTCATTCTGCGTTTGCGGGGTTGGCGTTTGCACGCGGCTGGCTGTTCCTCACGTTTCTGAGACTCAACGGAAAGCGCATCGCCGTCAACTACGCGTTTCACTTTCGCACAACGCTCTCTACGTATCTGAACGGGATGAGTCAACTCGGCGACATTGCCAAATACTCGCCCGGCAAGATCCTTCATACGTATTCAATTCAAGAAGCGATCCGGCGCGGATGCAGTGTGTATGACTTCATGCGCGGCCGCGAGCGCTACAAGTATGACTACGATGCCATTGATGTTCCGAATTGGACACTCATCGTGTTCCTACGCCACAGGGCGTACACAAAGACGGCGCTGAAGGCCTGGTTGCTCGCCGGTTCCGCCGCCCGCCGGATGCATAAGGAGACAACATTGTTCCGGCATGTTGCAGGGAAGCACGGGTGGCTATCAAAAGAAATCGCAACCCATGTTTCTTCCCGATTGCGCAAGAATGTGACTGACAGCGTGCAGAAAATACGTCAGCCGGAGCGGACACTCGAGGAAAAGCAGTAGGGGACGAATTGCTCACTTTGATCATGCGTGTGGGTAAAAATTCCACTTACTTTCTATTCCGGCGGAGATGTGACACTCGTATCAACGTGCAAGGCCGGTTTTCTCTATCTTCATGTGGCATGAAGCTTGCGAAGTAGGGGTGAGCGACCGTCGCTCACACACGATTTCATTCGAATTCAGACAGTGGATCCATGACATTTGAAACGATCTTTTTTGTTCTCCAGTCACCCTTCCTGCTTCTTGCATTGGTTCTTGCGTTGTACCTGCTTGTTATCACCCTCGCGCCATTCGTCGTCTGGAAGAAAAAGAAAAAGATTCCGTCGGGGAAAAAGAAATTTGCCATCATCATCCCCGCGCATAACGAAGAGAAGGTTATCGAGAGTACGCTGCGCAGTGCGAGGCAGATTGCGTATCCGCATGACCTGTTTGACGTCATTGTCGTTGCAGACAATTGTACCGACAGGACGGCAAAGCTTGCGCTGGCAAATGGCGCGATCGTGTTCGAACGGTTTGATCTCACCAAGCGCGGCAAGGGCTATGCGCTGAATTGGATTATCCCGCAAGTGCTGGAACGGCTCCCGAAGTATGATGCATGCATTTTCGTCGATGCCGATTCAGTCATGACACCGAATTTTCTTGACGAGATGAACCTCTCGCTGCATCTGGGACATCGCATTATCCAGAGCAGCGACCTCGTGCTCGACAACAGTAATTCCTGGCGCGTGCAGTTGATGCTGATCGCGTTCGCACTGCAAAACTATGTACGGCCTCTGGGCAAGTCGCGTCTCGGGCTGTCAACGCCGCTCAAAGGGAACGGCATGTGTTTCTCCTCTGAAGTTCTGCGGACGATGAAATGGGATGAGGGTTCGCTGGGCGAGGATCTTGACATGGGCCTTGAGCTCATCCGGCAGGGAGAGAAAATTCACTTCAACCCTGATGCCGTTGTCTACGCGCTCATGCCATCCCAGGCTTCGAGTGCGGTTACACAGCGCGTCCGGTGGGAAGGGGGGCGCTTCGCCAGTATGAGAGATCGCGTTCCGGGAGTGATAAAAGATGCATGGCGACGAAAAAGTCTCTACATTCTCGAAGCCGCGATCGACGCAGCCTATCCGCCACTGGCAATTGTCATCATCGGATCACTCGGCTGCACAGCGGTGAATTGGCTTGCATTGAGGTTTGGTCTCGTTTCAGATCCGCTCATGTTTTGGGGATGGGTGGCCGTGATCGCGATGGTGAGCTTGCACTGCATACTCGGTTTGATTCTCGCGAAGGTTCATCCGCGGAATCTTTTGGCGTTTCTCTATGTCCCTCGCTTCCTGATATGGAAGATTGGCGTCTACATCTCCATGCTGATGGGACGTGCCGGCAAGGGCTGGGTTCGTACTGAACGCTAACAGAGAGTTCTGGTTGAAGGGGAGTTCATTCGCAATGCTTTTTTCTGGGGGAAGCAATGATATCACAGATGGATCGTAAAGACTTGCTCGATATAGATGTTGCTGAAGACCTGCGCCAACCACCGTTAACCGCACCCGTGGTGTCGGCTCACGTTTTCCCGAAATCGACGCACAACTCCGCGCTCTCGCGTTGGTACCGCACCAAGAGTGTCGGGGTGAAGATTCGCGCGTGGAATTTTGTGGTTGTCTCGCGAACGCCTGCAAAGCGTTTGCTCGACATCATCGGATCGTCCTTCTTTCTTATTCTGCTGTCGCCGGTGTTTCTGTTGACCTATCTTGCGATCAAGCTGCAGGATGGCGGACCTGCGATATTCGCGCAGACCCGCATCGGCAAGTGGGGCAAACCGTTCAAGTTCTACAAGTTTCGCTCGATGGTGGTGAACGCCGAGGACTTGAAATCAAAGCTGATGGAATACAATGAGATGAAGGGCGTCACTTTCAAGATGAAGAACGATCCTCGCATCACGAAGGTCGGGCGGTTTATCAGGAAAATGAGTATCGATGAGTTGCCGCAGCTCTGGTGTGTGCTGAAAGGCGATATGTCGCTGGTCGGACCGCGTCCGCCGTTGCCCAATGAAGTGGCGCTGTATAACAACCGCCATCACTACCGGTTGGAAACAATTCCCGGAATCACCTGCATCTGGCAGGTCAGCGGTCGCAACAAGATCCAATTCGAAGATCAGGTGAAACTGGATGTCCAGTACATCCACCAACGCTCAATCAAGGAAGACATCAAATTATTACTCAAGACGGTCCGGGCCGTGTTAACTGCGCGGGGGGCTTCGTAATGAGACAGGGGGAATACGAAACTTCGGCAGTGCTTGATCGGAGCATGGGCAATGTGCTGGCGTCCGACAGTCGGACAGAAGCCGGGCTGCTGCCGCGTGCCCGCTTTCTCGATGTTCTCTTCGGACGATCGCCGCTCGTTGGAGCGAGGCTCAGTGCTGCTTCGCCGCGGGGCTGGGTTTCGCCTGTGGAGGCGCGCGTGCATTTGGGCATTCCGTACGGCGATCTGGTAACGGAGGAGCACGATCATCTCCGGGACATTTCATTCAAGAAGACGATGTCCATTCTGGTGCGTGCGTTTGTCGCATGGGCGCTTTCCTCGCGTAATGGGCTTCGGCCTGTTCGTCGTCCGCGCATCGTGTCGGCAGAAGTGGATAACATCACCATCGAAGATGCGCTCGCCATGCTTGTTGCACCGCCGCAGACCGATCGCGCCCGCATTGTTTACATTGTGCATCCGCATGCGCTCAATCTTGCTGCGTTCGATACGATGTTTCGCGAGCAGCTCACACATGGGGACTATGTGTTACCCGATGGCATCGGGATTCGTATGGCGGCATCGGTGCTCGGCATATCGCTCCGGCACAACCTCAACGGCACAGATTTGTTGCCGCAGATTTGCAGAGCCGCGGCCGATGCGAATCTCCCGTTGGTGTTAATCGGTGCGAAGGGTGATGTTGTTGAGGCGTGCGCCGCGAACTTGATTCGCGATACCAACGGATTGCGTATTCCATTGTTCCACGAAGGCTATGTCGATGATGCACAGTCGCGACAACTTGCCGGGCAGATACGTGAGCTGGGAAGGTGCATCGTACTCGTCGGGATGGGAAGCCCGCTGCAGGAGCAATGGGCGTACACCTATCTTGCCGATGCGCGGGAGGCAACGGTTGTCACGGTCGGCGGGCTCTTTGATTTCTTTTCCGGCAGAATTCCGCGCGCACCCATGGCGTGGCGTGAGCTGGGCATCGAGTGGCTCTGGCGCTTGCGTCAGGAGCCGAGACGTCTGGCGAAACGCTATTTGATTGGTAATCCACTTTTTCTGATGCTTGCAATCAAGCAACGCGTGTTCGGTCCTAAACAATGAACGGCACTGAAACTCTCCTCCATGCGACCCTCACGGAACAGGAACGTCAGGCCCTTCGGTCGAGGCGCGGCGTGAAGTCGTTCGCTTCCTTGTCCGAGCGCGTGAACACCCTGAAAGACGATTACGATATCATGCGCGAAAGCATCGAGGGTCTGCTTTCCCTTCTTGGCGCAGAGGCGGGCGTGATCATGATCTGCGGGCCGTCAACGCTGATGTACTCCAAACACATCCATCAATCTGATCTCCTTGCGGACTTTGAACGCACGCTGAAGACACAAACCGACAGTGTGTTGTCGGTATTCGCTCTCGAACCAAATGTGCGCATGCACCACGCGGATGGCTTGCTTCTCATTCCGTTGCGATGGCAGTTGGCGATTGTCGGGCTGCTCGCGTTTGACGATAAAGACCGGACCCTTGCCACGGCCAATGAAGTCGGGCTGGTTCCCCTGTGTAACCAGCTGGCCGCAATCTTCGGTCAGCGCTATCATCCGCCTCAGCATCTCCGGCAACGATCGTTGGATTACAAGGGCGATGAAGTCGACCAGGTGGTGGCAATTCAGCATAGCTTGTTGCCGACCCTTCCATCGCCATCGCACGGGCTTTCCATCTCAACACACACACAGGCCGCCGGGTTTGTAGGCGGAGATTACTTTGACCTTATTGTTGTTGATCAGGATAAGATAGGAATTGTCATTGCCGACGTTGAAGGGAAGGGAGTTCCGGCTGCGCTGTTCGGAAACATGTTGCGTACAACCGTCCACTTCCTGACGCGGGAATCACCGTCCACGGCTGCCGTGGTGGGAAAGATCAATTCGATTCTGCACAAGGAAGCATCTTCAGCGCACAAGCTGTTCACGCTGTTCTACGCCGTGTACGATGCGAAAACGAAAGTACTCACGTACACCGGATCCGGGCACGTCAGTCCGATTGTTGTCCGGTTCAAGACGCGGAAGATCGAACGGCTTCACTCGGAAGGGGTGCCCGTGGGGATTGAGCCGCGGCAGCGGTTTCACGAGCGCTCGGTGCAACTGCAATCCGATGATCTGGTTGCGTTTTTTACTGACGGTTTGATTGAGTGTACAAACGCGAGCGGCGATATGTTTGGTGATGACCAGCTTGCCCACCTGCTTGCCGAGCATGTGTGCGATCCAACAGAAAGCATTCTCGCGGGCGTGTTGGCTGACGTTGAGCATTATATTACCGGCCCACCCATCGACGATCTCACGCTTATTGTCACGAAGGTCGTGTAAGATGATCTCGGTACGTGAGCTTTCAGAAACCGGCGTCACCGTGATCGAGCCGGGAGAGTACCTGACGTTGGGAACAGCGGAGCAACTGTTAAAAGCCGTGCGAGAAATACCGGCACACATCGCTCCGGCGGTGATTGTGAACCTGGAACGCACGCGAGTGGTTGACAGCTCGGGAGTGGGCGCGCTGGTGAACGCCATGCACCATGTGAAGAAGGTCAGCGGCATGTTTGCGCTTGCAGCTCTTCGCCCCGAAGTCCATCGGACATTTCACCTCATGAATCTGAATCAGGTTTTTGATATTTTCGAAACAGAAGCGCTTGCACAGAAACAGATAATCGCACGAAAGTAACATGCAGAATGTTGCGAAAGGTATTATCCTTCCTTCGGCCATCTCCGAAGCATTTAAGCCTCTGACCTACCAGATGCCCGTCGGGTTGCTGCCTGTGGTGAACAAACCGGTGATGGAACACCAGGTGGAGTTGTTCGTTCGTCATGGCATCAAAAGCATCCGCATCAGCTGCAACCATTTGTCGAACAAGGTCGAATCGTATTTCGATAACGGTTCGCGGTGGGGGGCGACGATCGCGTACAACTTCGAGCGGCCGCCGTTCGGATTTGTGAATTCGCTTCGCCAGTTGAAGCCGCACTTCGAGAACGAAACGCTGGTGATCATGCTGTCCGACCTGGTGTCCGACGTGAACCTGCAGCGGGCGCTGGAGTTTCACTGGGCGAAGCGTGCCGACGCCACGTTTGTCCTTTCCTCGAACACCTCCGGCGGCGGGCTGAGTGCCGTCTTGGAAGACAACGCGCGTATTCACGCGGTGGGCACGCAGAACACCAACTCGACCCGCCATCCCGTCGATTCCGGCTTATGTATCATCGAGCCTGAAGTCATCGATCTCCTTTCGGACTCGCTCGGGTATAATCTGTTGCAGGCCTGCTGGCTCGCAAGCCAGAGCGTGCGCCTGAACCTCTTCGGGTTTCAAACCAACGAGCCGCTTCGACGCGTGACGAACTGGTCGTCGTACTTCGCCGTGCAGAAAGACATTCTTGAAGAAAAATATCCGGGCGTCATCATTCCGGGCATTCAGCTGCAACCGGGTGTCTGGGTGGGAAAGAACGTCAGTGCCTCGAGCGCAGTCTCGTTCGAAGGGCCGCTGGTGATTGGCGATAATTGCCGGATCGGGAAAGGCGTCAAGCTCGGCAAGCAAACGATCATCGGGCACGATGTGATGGTGGATGTTGGCGCCAGCCTTGACCGCGCGGTCATTCTCAGCAAAACCTTTGTCGGCTCACAGACAACAATTCAGGATGCCATCATTCAGGGAAACCTGATGATCGACATCGACAAAGATACATTCACGCCAATTGACGACAAGCTTGCTGCGCTTGAAATCGAACGCGCAAAACTGGGCTTCCGGTTCTATATCGCATTGCATCGGCTGCTGGCACTCCTCAACCTTCTGATTCTCTCGCCGTTTCTGTTTGTGCTTTTTTTCCTCATGATCGTCGGGCTGAAGTTCCCGCTGATCTCCCGTGTCAAGCGCATCGCGCCCGATCTGAAAGAGCTTGCGGCCGGGAAACTTCGCCTTAAGGTGCTCTCGCTCGTGTACTTCGGTCCGGTGGATGTATCACAGCAGCCTGTTGAGCAAAGCTCCGATCCGCTCACGACCTTGCCGCATTTTCTTGCGCGCATCGGCAACCTGTTCAATGTGCTAACGGGAGACATCATGCTTGTTGGCAACCGGCCGATGGATCCCGAGGAAGCGTTTTCGATCACGGAAGAATGGCGCCGCACGCGCTTCAATTGTCAGGCGGGTGTCATCAGCATTCTGGATACCGATGAAGTCGAGGAAACGACGGAAGAGGAGCAGGTGATTGCGGAAGGGTACTACGCCGTTCACCGGCATGTGTGGATGGATCTCAGTGTTCTGGTGCGCGGTGTGTGGAGAATGTTCTGGCGCATGCTCGGCTCGAAAAAAATCACTCGCGCGTATCGTCCTGTGCCGCAGGAAGAGGCTGCAACGTTCGAGTAACTGTTCGGCTGCGGACTCTCACGCCAGCTGCATTATTTCTTACCATGCGCAAACGCGTGCGCCGCTGCAAGCACGTATACCAACTGCGCGCTTTGGTTCACCGCAATTTCATTCGTTGACCAACTGTCGTTGTCTGTGTAGCGCTGATCAATGGGAATATCAGCAGGCTTGTTGTACCCGTTCGGGAACTTCCTGTCGTTCGCATCGGGACTTTCATTCGGGCCGCCGGCCAACAAACCCGGAAAATTGTGCGGCGTTGCATCCAGAGTTTTCAGCCAATGATGGAACGCGTTCTTCATCCCATTCTCGCCAAACCCGCTCACGTACGCGAAGTTGAGCGAGTTCTGTCCGAACGTGTAGTGAATCTGCTGTAACGCAGTGTGCAGCGAGTTCTGATTCTTGTTCAGATTCCAATCCACCAAACTGTAGTTGCCCGTCCGTGCGAATGCCGTTCCGAGCGATCCCCAATAATAATATCCCGTGAACCCGAACGGATGCTTGTCTCTATCGGCGTTTGCCTCCTGTGCCCGCGTCGTGAGCAGCGAGCGAAGTTCACTCTGCTTTGCAGCATTCCCCTTTGCCGATTTTATATAGAGAAGATAACCGAGGTTCGTCTGATTGTTGTAGTCGGAAATCCACTGGCTGCCCGGGTCTTTTGTCAGCACGTACTGGTTGTACCGCTCGTCGCCGGTTGCGAGAAACAACGCGCAGGCCGCAAAGAACCGCGCGTGAACGTCGTCGGGGTCCTGGTACGTGTCGCAGTTCTCCGTAACGCTGATCTGCTGGGGATGCTTCTGCAGATATTCCCATCCTTTCACCGCCGCACGTCGCATCCGTGCAGCATACCCCGGATCGAGCTTTGCGTCGTCGAAAACAGTTGAAGCGTACGCGAGCATACCGGCAGCTGCGGCTGTGGCGGCGGTTGTTTTGTTCGTCAGCTCATAACCGGTAATCGTGAGAGGCGTTGTGCGTCCGTACGCGTACGGAGAATTCTTGAGCACGCACATGTTGTGAAAGAATCCGCCGTCGGAGGTATCCTGCATATCCAGAATCCAATCGAGTCCCCAGCGCAATTCGTCGAGCAAGTCCGGCACGCCATTTCCCGATTCTGGGATGTTGAGATTGTCGGATGCGAAGC
>CAYJNF010000138.1:1818-8620 GCA_964370915.1 uncultured Chitinophagales bacterium | reverse complement strand
CACGGGTTTCTGGTTTTCCCACCAAACCACACGTCGCCCCATGCAAGCTCGCCCATCGTAAGTTTTGCGACGAGTACCGCGCCCGCGTTCTCCAGTCGCTTGATGACTGTTGCATCTTCATCAAACACCTGAGTTTTGTAAGGTACGGAACCCCATGTAGTGTGAATGCCTTTTGTTGCGAGCAGATCCTTGGCGCCATATGGGATTCCATGTAACGGACCCCGATATTTTCCGGCAGCGATTTCTTTGTCGGCGCGCTCAGCTTGTGCAAGTGCCAATGATTCCGTCAGCGTGATAACACATTCGAGTTTTGGTCCGTATTTCTTCAAGCGCTCAATGTACATTCTCGTGAGTTGGAGCGAACTTACTTTGCGAGTTCTCATCAACGCGGCAAGTTGTCCGACTGAAAAGAATGCCACGTCATCGAGATTGTGGGGAAGGACTACGTTTCCCGGAGAGCTTAACTTCAGGGGCAATTTCTTCGACGGAAATGTGGTGCCGACCGGAATCGGGTTGAAGAGAATGGCCGGGGGGATGTCATTGGGTATTGTCACAGCATGCAATGCTTCATAGCTCTTAAGTTGATCGCCGAGATCATCCAGCATCGAATCGCGTTTGGCATCGTTGAACTGAAGTCCAACCAGCGACTCCGCGTCGGCCACCATTTGTTTGGTGAGTTTGGATTGGGCATAGGAGTTGGCGGTGAGAGCCACAATGGCAAGTGAAAGCACGAGGATAGAGATTCTCATTGTCTACCTGCTTCCTAAATGTATTGCAATACGGTGACAAAGGCTCCGCCGACAATACAACCGAGAGCGCCACCCAGCAGCACTTCGCGAATTGTATGTCGCCCCAGAATGACGCGCGACCATGCCACCAGCAGCGCAAGTATGAGCACGACAGCGCCTGCTTTCGGATCGATCAGGAACATTGCCAGCGCAACGAACACTCCGAATCCGGTGTGCAGCGATATCTTTATCCACTTGTTTATGATCGATGCCGCACCGACCAACACGAGAATCGCAAACGCACCGAGAGGAATCGAGAAGGGGACCTCGGCAATCCACGCGATAATGGCAATCGTGAGAAGTAACGGAAGAAGAATGCCGTAAAACTGAGAACGTTCATGCTGGTCGGAGACATCCATGTTTCCCCACGTTCCTCTGCGAACCCGGAAGATTGTGTACGCACCGGCAGGAACGATGACAACCCCGAGTGCAATGAGTTCTGCAATCAATGCTTGCCGTGGTGGCAGGACATGGTACGCAACAACCGCCGTAAGCAGCGGCATGAGAAGAAACGGGTGGCCAATAACCGAAATCCATCGGGCGAACGTAGTCTGCATGCTGCTCAACTCTGCTTCGCTCATGAGAGCACCTTGGCAAATCTCACGCGCGTTTCCGTAACAACAACAAAGTTGTTTTCAATGTCCGTCATGTAGTTCTGCAACAAGTTGTCAAGAATGTGAATCTTGTTCGTATTCCGCTCATCGGCGAGCCGTAAAAAGATAACGCCCTTATGAGGGCGTTGTTGGCGATAGATCATCTCGCCAAAGTCTTTGTCGTTGGTGATCAGAATCCAATTCTCGTGGAATGCTTTTTCGAGAATGCCATCGTCAGGTAGCCCCGGGCTTTGATCATATACAGAATAGACTTCGAACTGTTTGGTAGCCAACCATTCGGCAACTGCAGGACCAGTACACTCGTCCACCAGAAACTTCATTCATCCTCCACCGCGAGGGGCATGAACGACGTGCTCTCCAACGCTCTCGTTGCAAAGAGCAAGCATGCCTGGACATCTTCCATCGAGAGGCTTTTGTATTCTGAGAGAATATCTTGAACGGTCGACCCGTGCGCTAAGAGATTCAAAATATATTCTACTGTCAGACGGGTTCCCTTGATAACCGGTTTACCAACCATGACTTTCGGATTCAGCGAGATTCTGCCGATAAGCTGCTGGTCGCTCATGATTTCTCCCTCCAAAATGTTTCTGGTTGAAGTTATGAAATTCTCAGCAAAAGTGCTCATGCCAATTCATGCAACTATCGATCAGCCGGGACAGTTCTCTTGTTCTTCAGTGTAACCGTCTCGCATCCAACGCTCGATGTCCTCATGACGAAGGTACGCTGTCTTGAGCTTGCGGAAACCGAGTTTTCTGTAGAATGCCTCTTGCCGTGGAACGCTCACGAGCAACACGGAGCGTTCCGGCAAACGTTCGAGCAGATAGTGCATGATTGCTTTACCGATGCCCCGGCCTTGATACTCCGGCAGGACAACCACATCAAAGATCGCAGAGTTCGTCGCGCCATCGGAAATTGCTCTGCCTGCTCCGACCAGTTGACCGTTATTCTCGACGAAGCAGCGAACGTAACTTCCTGTGAACGATTGTTGGACGATCGACGGATCTCGTGTTCCAAGCGGTGCACGTTCAATAACACTTGCCAACTCCGTCCAATCAATGAGGCTTTGGTCGCTGTGATAGGTGAGAGACACTGGATGATTTGGTGGTTGACTAATGAACGTCATTGTCCGAAGCGATCAGGCGTTGGCTTTGAGCATTGTCGCCAGTTGCTGGGCCTGTTGTTGGTTGTACTCGAAAGCGATCTTCTTGTAGTTGATGAGATCGACAATTGTTCCGATGAAACACAATCCTGCGGTGAAGAAGTACAACACGCCCATTCCAATCTGATCGGTCATGAAGCGCTGAATGCCAGCAAAGCCAAGGAATCCAACGATCGTGACAAGAAGAATTGTTTGCGCATCCCGGCGGCGACTTCGGTACATCATGGCGAATTGTGTTGCCTGCTGATCTGAAACGTCTTTTAGCAAACTCTGAACATACATCATTTCCTCTCCGTCAAGCTCCGGCAGCAACTGCATAATGTTTGGCATGTTGTTTTACCCTTTCGCAGGTTGGTGGTTGATGGTTGAGATGAGTGGTTTGATGAGAACGACAATCCGATGAAGGATCACGATGCACGCAAGCAATCCCAACGGATGAGAACGAAACGACTGTCCGATCTGATAATGCAGGAGATGCGATACGGATTCTCCAAGTCCGCACCCCGGACAAAATGCCAGTCCGATATTTTTCAACGGACAGAAAGAAAAGTGCTTGTCGGCATTGGGGTCGATAACCGCAAGGTAGATCATGCCGCAGGTCCATACGGCCAGTTCAAACCATGCAATACGCCTTATCGACTCAAGAATCTTGCTCATAAGGCAAGCAGATGCGCGTTGAGGGAATCTGGCAATTGGTACGTGGTAACATCACGCCAAGTTTCGAACGTAGTGCCCTCGGGCAAACAACCTGACAGTCGTAGCAACTATTGCGTGACGATTCTACTGACAAGGTCTTCGCGGTCGACAATCGAGTCTTCCCCAAACCAGATGGTCCACAGTGTTTGGGCAAAAACCGGATTGGTAATGGCAGGCTTCTGTTCTCCCTGCACGATGGCAGTAATCGTTCCTCCGGGAAGCCAACGAATAACAAACTGATCGTTCTCCTTCACGTCCTTGGAAAAGAATCCCACGTACTGGTCGATTGCCGACTGAATTTTCTTAAAGTCTTCGGCTGACGCGTTCTCCTTGAAGCCGTCACGGTAGGTGTCCTGAATTTTCTGCTTGTCCACGTCGCGGGCGAAGTTCATGGTGATTTGCTTCGCCCTCCCATCTGTGAGGATGGCTTTATATGCAGCCTCTTCTGACATCTTCTGCGGCTCCTGCATGTAGTGCGCCATGCCGTAGACCTTGAACACCATTTTCTTTCTAACCGTCACTCCTGTAAGCTGCAATGAATAGTCTGTGTTGTTGTAGCTGAATGAGACCATGCTGTCGAAGCTCTTGCCAGTTGAAGGCTCGGTGACCTTTTCCTGGGATCGGGCAGACAGGGCGGCGATGCAGACGAGCGCGGCAATGCAGACGTAGGTTTTCATAGTAGTAAGGATGTTGTTGGGGATTGGTGAAGCAGCTGAACATGCTGCAAACGATGACCTCGTGAATCGATCTGAAATCAATATACACAGCAGAAAACTACCCCTCAACACTTAAGAATACGCGATAGTACCTGCCGCTATTATCCTTCGCAACTCCGTCACCCGACAAATCGGAGGAGATCCGGTAGAAGACGATTTCAATGACTGTGCCCTTGTTTCCAACAAGGATGCCTGTTCCGACCGGCTTGGCATTGGAGTCCTTGCCATAGCCGTAAGCCTCTGCAAAGCCCGCGAGATTCTCTGTCGTTCTGTTGGACATTCCCGAGAGTCGTGATACTCCATTGCTCGGGAGGTATCCAAGGTCTCCCGATCGCTCAACGACAACATACTCGCCCTCGAACTTTTCCTCTGCAGTACGGGCAGAAAGAAATCTTCCGTTGTTACGGGAAATCTGCTTGACAAACACCTCAATCGTTTTGCCATCCTTCAAATCGTAAAGGCGAAGCGGACGAATGATCTGGGGAATTTCACAGCCCATGAACATAAGTCCGGCCGTGACGAGAATGATCATGAGCAATTTCATGGCAGAGGTGCAAGAAGTGTGAGGATTAGGAATTTGTTTTCCTGTGCTTAACGTGAATTGGTTTGAAAATATTATCGCACGAGCAAAAGCGTTCGGGTTTGTGCAAAGTCTCCCGCGGTCATCCGGTACATATACACGCCGCTCGCCAATCCTGATGCATCAAACACTCTCTCGTAACTTCCCGGCTGCATTTCCTCATTCACCAATGTCGCGACTTCCCGTCCGAGCAGGTCGAACACACGTAGCGACGTATGGCCATGTATCCCTACAGAATACATTATTCTCGTGACGGGATTGAATGGATTGGGATAATTCTGGCTCAATGTGAATCCACGAGGCGACGTCTGTTCGTTCGTGGTTGTGATAATTTGATTATAGAACACGGAAACGCACGGCTGCCCCGAAACTCCCACAATCAAATCCACATGTCCATCGCCATTGATGTCCCCGAACGCGAGGGCAGTACCGACATTGGGTGAGTCAAACTGCCATGAAGGCGCATGATCAAGCTGTCCGTTTCTATTCAGATAAATCCGGAATTGACCGGTTGAAAATTCTGCGGTGGCCAAATCGGGATCGCCGTCTTCATCCACATCGGCCCAGGCGATATCTTGTGTTCCGTGAGATGCATTCTGAGATTCCCACACAGGAGCGCTTCCCAAAACTCCGCCGGAGTTGAGGTAGGCTTGGGTGGGGATTGATCCGCCGATCGCCACATCTAACAATGTATCACCATTGATGTCTGCCCATGCAATTCCTTTTTGGCCGCCTGTAGTGTTGCCGTTCCACATCGGGGTGGCGTCTACCGCCCCGCTGTCGTTGTTGTACACACACGACCGGAAATTGACCCACTTGGAAACGGCAAGATCTTCGAAGCCGTCGTTGTTGATGTCACCCCACGCGAGCGCGCTGGAGATTTCACTTGCGGCGGAAGCCCAGGAAGGCGATTGTTCGAGCGACCCGCCATTGTTCCTGAAAATGTAGACAGGCCTGTTGGCGTTGGGTGCTACGCCCTGATTGGAAGTGGCAACATCGATATCGCCATCATGGTCAAAGTCGCATACAGCAGCGCCGGTTGTCCACGTGCTGTTCGTCGCCCTCCAGCCCGGTGTGTGCGAGATCGTATCTCCCTGAGCGCCGAAGTAGATCGCGTCGGGGGGAAAAGAGCCGTCGCCATTCGCAAAGAACAAATCCTGATGTTGATCGTTGTTGAAGTCGGCAATACGTACATCGGTCGTCGACGTCGAATCGCGTGTCCACCAACCCGGACTTGTTTGCAGTTGTGTGCCCAGGTTGTAGAGTACAAAGTTCCGCCAGTCAGTGTAGGGGGGAAAACTCTGCGAGCGGTAGCACGCAACAGCCACATCAGGATGTTGGTCGTTGTTCACATCTCTCACTGCGAGTCCGCCTACCTGCATTCGCAAATCACAATTCCAGTTCGGAGCGACCGCAAAGGGAACGTTGTCCGATTTGAAAGTCGCCTGTCCGCTTTGCACCGCTCCAGCGACCATTGCCGTATCGCGCCCATCGGGGCTAATCTCAATTCCACTTTGTGAAAACGTTGTGTCAATGCCGAATAACAGAAGGACCGATGCTGCAAGAAACCGTGAAGCCATGTAATTCTCCAAAGATCGTGCTCGTGTTTGCCAGGTGATTGTACGGAAATGGTGATTTCCAAAAACGCAGCGTGCGAGTGCTGCCGGGACGAATTGTAAAGAACTCTGTTCGATGGTGTGTTCTGGAAGGGGAAACAGCCCGCTAAACTTTACCGATTGTAACCGGCAAAGTCAAGCATTTTCTGAGAGGCGCACAATTATCGTTGCGATGATCTTTCCTGCACGGTCGCGTTTGGCAAATACGTTTTTGCAAATGTCGCAATCGCCGAGGCCAGCTGTATCGCCGTACGATGAAGATTTTCATCGGATCGGAATTTCAGGCCGAACTCGAGCTGCATCGCATCGATCGCTGTTCCTTGGTGGCTCCCGTATGTTTGCACAATGTAGCCACCGCTGAAGTTCGGATGCTCGAGATCGTCGGTGTCGCATGCCGGTTGAATGTCCAGGCCCTTCTGTTCCAACTGGCCGCAAATGCTGTTTTCCCCGACGAGCGCTTCCTGTCCGAATTGTTCAACAAGGTTAAAGACGGTGATGCCATCATGCGTCCCCCGATAGATTGCCGAGCGATTGGCGTTCTGTCCATGCAGATCAAGCAGAATGCCGCGCCCCCATGTTGCACGAACCTCGTCGCACGCCGTACGCAAGGCATTGTGGTAAGCATCGTAGTAC
>CAYJNF010000138.1:0-1808 GCA_964370915.1 uncultured Chitinophagales bacterium | reverse complement strand
TGCCAACTTCATACGATTCGTCGGCGGGTCGGTTCATATCAACGCATGCACGATCGATCTGCGCGACGACGAGAAACACGTCCTTGCCGAGTTCAAGCTGGAGATAGTCTGCAACCTCAAAGGCGAGCCTGTCCGTATTGCCGTCTCGCACAGTGGCAAATTGTGAGATTCCCGCACCGTCACGCTGTGGCACATCCGGTGGAGAAATGCGTCCACCGTGGGGTGCGGATAAGATGATGGGCAGATCGCCGTGGCGGATAACAACGAGACTGTCATTCATTTCAATTTTCTGGGCAAGGGTGTGATGAGAAAGAAACAACGTGAGCACCCAAACGAACGTGCAATAATAATGCATAGTCGAAGTCACTCGCGTCTATCTTGCGGAATCGGGAGAACAATTCTCGCAACAACGGGAAAGTGGTCGGATGGATATCTCCCGTCAATGTTGTCATGAATGATGGACGCCGCCAGGACATGCGTTCCCGGTTCAACAAAAATGTAATCGATCTTATCCCCGATCATCGCCCCCTTGAAGGCATGGAACGTTCCGACACTTGAATCAGCCGGATATATTTGTCGATAGGTATCAATGAGTCGTCGATGATTCTTGATTGTAAACAGAAGCGTGTCTCCTTTGATGAACCGTATTGCCGGATTCTGTTCACCGGCATTGAAATCTCCCGTCACAATAATCGGGTCATGGTCCGTTTCAGTATTCAGCCTCTTCATCAGTGCGGCGACACTTTGTTCGCGGGAGGGTTGTGAAATATGGTCGAGATGAAGATTGTACATGCGCAAGGTATTGCCCGAGGTGTTTTCTTTGAGCCTCGTCCAGGTACAAATGCGGGGAATGGAATTTCCCCAGCTCTTCGATCCGGGATTGCCCGGCGTGTCGGAAAACCAGAATGTTTCTGTCTCAACGGGTGTGAATCGATTTTTCAGAAAGAGAATCGCCGAGTATTCGCCTGATGTCTTTCCATCATCTCTTCCCGCGCCAACTTCATCGTACTCAGGAAGAGCATTGCGGATTTCGTCCAGCTGGAAACGCAGTGCCTCCTGCACGCCAACTACATCGGGCGCATAGCGCTTGATGACATCGAAGAGTATTTCTTTGCGCAGTTCCCAGCGGTCTTCCTTATCGTCTGCCGTCCCGAACCGGATGTTGAATGACATGACGTTGAGGTTAAGACTGTCACTATTCGTCTGTGATAGAGCAGAGAAGGGGAGCGCGACAAACAGGAGAACCAGGCAGCGTAGTACGTGGGCGAGTCGCTCCATGTGAATGCCGGTGTTCGTCATTGATGCACCTGCTTGTCGTGATCAACTTCCACGTCCGAAAGATGGAGGTTGAGTGCGCCGACCGAGATCTGTATCTCACGCAGTGAGAGCGCAAGCGAGATCATCATGAGCAGAAGGCTGAGCGTGAAGATGATCTTGCCTGCTTCGAGCCATCCTGCAAACAACACGAACATGCACGCAACGCAGCATATCAGGCTTGCAACGCCGAACGCCTGCATGTTGCGAATGAGTTTCACCCGGTACCTCAGGTTGCCAATTTGTTTGAAGATGATTTCCTCGCGACTCGTCGTATATTTTGCGTGAAGATCGCGGATCAAGGCGGCCAGTGCGAGAAAGCGATTGGTGTATGCAAGCAACAGCAAAGAAATTGCTGGAAACAACAATGCCGGCGTGGTCATGTCGATATTCATCGGAGTGCCTTGATTGTGCTACTACTTGTGCAGCGGGCCAACTCGTTCGCGCCAGGCCGGGTATTTCTGGAGTACTTCCGCCGGTGCTTCGGTGTACCA
>CAYJNF010000137.1:0-8634 GCA_964370915.1 uncultured Chitinophagales bacterium | reverse complement strand
CTCCATCAGACTTCACCTCCACGAACGGATGAACGCCGTTCGCTTCGGGGACCTTCAGGGTATCTGTACGAATGATAACTTCCTTCAGGGCTTGCACTTTTGCTTTGAGTGTCGCATTCGGCCGGGTGATTGTGAAATCACTCTTCCCCACTTGCAAGGTACAATCTCGTTCTTCATTGTATCCCTGAAAACGAATTTGGACGTCGGCGTTTGATTCTTTCATCCGAACACGATCGAAGAACACGAGCACATCGGGTTTCAGAAAAATCAACGTGCGGTAGACTGCATCGACATCCGGATTGACGAGCCGATACGCTTCGGACGCGTCACTGGTAACGGCAACGTAATTCTTCTGTTTGACATAACTTTCTATCTGCGCTTCCGCCCACGATGCATTTGTCCCTTCATGTCCGTCGTGGTATTGATGACCCTTGCCGTTTATGAGCACCGCTGTGTGCGACTCGGTCAGCCGCAGAACCCAATGCGGCTCCGTGTACGGGTACGCAGCATGCAGCGGATCGTGAAGCAGGCGGTTACCATACGCTTTGAAGATGACGCTGTTCCGGTCCGCGTGTTCATGGTTCGCCGGCGGGCCGCTTCGCATCGCGACGACGGAGTCCATCACTCCCCAACCAGAGCGGGCCACGACCCAGTCGTTATCGAAGCGCACATCATACAACTCCGGTCCCGGTGTCTTTGCTTTCACGGACGGATCATACCAGACGAACGGGTAGTGACTGCGGATTTCACCGACCGACATTCCGACGTACTGCGCAATCGGGTCTTTGAATTCGCGGGCTGTCCACAATGCAACCGACACGTCGCCCATATACCATGCATCGCCAAAGTTCACGCAGTCATCGGGATGACCGATGGCGGGCATCGACATGCGAAGGGCAAACCGCGATGTCCCGGGAAAATTGATGAGGTTCCGCTCATTCATTCCAAGCGTCCTGCGGAGGGCTTCGATGCATATCGTGAGATGTTGGGCGGTGTATCCCCAATAACCAACGCCTTCTTCATAGCTCCCATCTGCCCCGAAGATTGATGAGAACGCCTTTGCACTCTGCACCGCCATATTCACCCACCGCTTCGCCTGCGGATGCTTGTCATACAGCAAACATCCGCCAACGGCCAACCCGGCGATAGGAATGACTTTGAGGTTGGTCGAATTCAAGATGAACGGCCAGCGTTTCACGTCCACTTTGAATGGATAGTCATCTTCAGGATCGAAACTCCACCCGCGCACGCGGTCGGGATGCATCATTCCGTAGAGTGAGCGATAGCAGGCGGCCGCGCCTTTTTCGCCGATTTGCTTTTCCATCTCATCCTTCGTTGCGGCGCCCAGCTCGTTGTCAAGCCATTCACGCGCGTACGACATTGCTATCGTTGCCTCAGATGCACGCTGCAACGCGATAGTGTGTTCTCCTCCCTCCAAAAAGTAATCCCATCGTTTGTACTCAAGTATCCGATCGATAGCAACACGGGCAAGGTCAAGGTGCCGCCTGTCCTTTTTGAGTTTGTACACGAAGGCAGAACGCTCGAGAATCAGTCGGGCACGCAGCATGTCCTTTGAGTGATTATTCAGGCGCAGCTCCTCTTTCAGGAATTTCAGATCCGCTATGAGGTCGACCTGGGTCATTGATTCCCAATGAGTGGCGAATCGGGGATGTTGAACGGTCTTCAGAATTCGCGGAACATCGGAATCATCGAATAGCAAGCTCTTCCGTTTCGATTGTGTATCTTCTGGTGCCGGGGCTGCATGTGCGATCGCCACGCCAGCATAGAGTCCTGCGGCTGCAAGAACGCTACTCTGTAAAAATTCCCGTCGTGTTGGTTTCATCGAGATTCCTCCTGAAGCACTTCGTTCGTAGTCACTGCCCTGCCCGAAGCCACCGAGCGAGTCATCGCCTCGATGACTGCGAGAGCATGCAGGCCTTCGTCGCCACCGGTTTCTGGCTGAGTCCCATTAAGGATGCACTCACCAAATTCCCGAATCTGCAGAATGTAGCTCTCTGCTCCTTCTTGTTGAAAATCTTCTTCCACAACATCCTTCGAATCAATCAACTCCACGCGCAGATGTGTTGGATGGCAGACAATCAATCCCTTGGTGCCATAGATCCTCAGGAAATACGCGTCCGGTGAAACATAGTATGACGTAAGGGCGAAAGGGATCCCCGATTCCAACTGAAGGATTGCTGCTGTCGAGTCATAGACATTTCCGGGCATGGCGATATTTGTTGCGATGCATGACACGCTCTTCACCCGTTCAAGCAAATATGCAATCGTGTCGACGAGATGGATTCCTAATTGCGTCATCGGAAGCAGGGGACACTTCTTCGGATCAGCTTTCCACGGCGGAAGTCCCGGCTGCAGCCCTACAGGACGAGAGAGATTTCCTTCGAGCGCGACGATCTTCCCGATAGTGCTTGCCTGCAAGATTCCCTTCGCTCGCCTGAAAACACGCCGCCGCCTGGTATTATGTCCCACCAATAAGACGCGTCCCGCGTTCTTCGCGAGAGCAATCATCTCTTTCGCCTCGGGAATTGTGTTCGAAATCGGTTTTTCGACAAACATGTGCTTGCCGCATGCAATCGCTTTCCTGAATTGGTCGGCATGCACATGATTCGGGGTCACGAGAGCAATGGCTTGAATCTGTGGATCGGCGGAAAGCTCTTCATAACTTCCCGCGACTCTGCAGCCGGTTCGTGCACGCACCTGCTCGCTGGCGCTGAGGTCGGTATCATAGCAGGTTTCCAGCTGAAGGTTTCCTGAAGCAAGGATCGCATTGAGGATCGTCGCTCCGTGGTTTGCAACGCCGACTAATCCGACGGGTATTTTTCGTTCGCTCATTTTAGTTTGTTCTTTGCAATGAAGTCAGTGAGTTCTTCCGCTCCGTCGACGACTCCGAGTTGAACAAGAAAATGTCGATCCTCCCCCCGCTCGAGAAATTGCAGCGTGCCTGCTCCGCGTTCTTTTGCTCTTCCACCAACTCCACAATTTGCCGGTTCGATCCCAACGACATATGTTCCTTCACCCATCATCTTCCACTCGATGAAGCGCGGAAGTTCCGTCTGCCTGAACCGCACATATAAGCCCATGTGTCTTTTCGAATTCAAGAGAAGGGCCGTTACACATCCGTCGGCATCGGCAAGGCATTCATGGAAAAACACCTGCTCCCGATATCCCGGAACCGGTGATGAAAAGACTGTAGCCTCATTGACCCCATTTTCTGCATCTGGGTCTCGCGGCTTCATACTTTTCGCGTTCAGAAGAAGACGAGAGCCATCATCCACCAGCGGCCATCCCGCATTGATATGGTACAGCATCATAAGTGGAGAAGTCTGACGCCCTTCGTTTCTGACATGATCGTTTACGGTGATCAAAGATTCTCCCAGGCGCGTTTCAATTGTGCGATGGAGAAGTAGATTCTCTTTGAACAGTCCCGATTCACGGACAAGACCCTTCAGCCGCATTATACACGAGTCGTTTTCCCACCGTGTCTCGCTATGCACGCTTGAGGCCGGAAGATTGGAGAGGCGTCCATGAAGTCCGAGTTCTTCACCTTCATCAATGCAAGGTGCGCCAAGAAAACTCATGCCGCATCCTGTCATCAACCCACCCGGAAACGAGCGACCCCAACCTGCGCCTCGTGGATCAAAGTAGGCTGGATGCACGTCCCCATTTGCCGAACGCCATGCAAGCGGGAAGCCTTTGTAGTCCGCAAGAGAGATGTCCATTCCGCGATCGAGCGAGACTTGAAAGCGCAGACCAGATCCGGTGCGGACATCAGCAATTCGTACGGCAGTTTCGAGCCCATCCTGCAACTGCATCATCCGTATGCCGGCCACCTGCGAGAGATCGCCGACGTGTGAGAGAAGCTCCCGCTTGCTGAAGTCCTGTCCGAAGAGTTGTGTCATATGCCGGTTGAAGGTGCGTGTGAAGCGCGACGCGCCAAACGTCACGCGGTACGTGGGATTTCGTTTATCATTTGTCTCAGTGCGTCCACATTGCGGCGCGAGTTTTCTATCAAGGGAAGACAATGTGTTTCAATTGTCACATGCGAAACAACCTTATCGTGCATCAACGCGCTGATCTGCCCATCCCAATCCAAAACCCCTTCGCCTATCGGAACGCATTGAACAAGCGAGCCTTGCTTTGTGTCTTTGGCATGTACATTGAAAATCTTCTCCCTCACCGCCAGATAACCATCCGGATATGGGAGTTCGCTGGTTCCGTAGGCATTGGCTGGGTCCCAATTTGCTCCCAGAGCGGACGATCCTACATCGTCAATCATCTTCCGTGTGTTTGCTCCGGTATCGCACCAAAAGCCGGGCTCGTTTTCAATCGCAAGCTTCACGCCCGCACGTGCTGCAGTGGATGCGGCACGACGTAGGAAATCCACGGCAATGTTGTAGCGACTTACCGGCTCACCCTCTTCGCGCTTGAATCCGAAAACGATAATGAGTGGGACGCTCAGTGTTTTTGCCATTTCAATGGTGCGAGGAAGTGCAACGGACAACTCTTCCTTAAGTTCATTGAGGCGGGACAGTGGGTGTTTGAATATGCCGGGAGACAATGCGGTGATGCGTACATCTCCCCGGCGGAGATATCGCTGCACTTCTTCAATGTCTTCTTTGTCAACGTTGGGAACGCGTCCTGATGTCAACAAGCGGATCTCAACGAGGGAGATCCCCCACACGGAGGCATACCGCATTGCCTCGGCAAAGTCATTGCTGATCTCGTCACTGACGATTCCCAACTCGAGTGTGTTCGTTGTGTTTGTCATCTGATCATTCGATTTCGTTTTCCGGTTCCTGATAGCCGATCTCGTGCGAGATGGTGGCTGCTTCCTGTCTCAGCATCTCGATCATCGCGTCGAGCATTTTTCTGTTCTTCGCAGTCTGTACATGCGGAAGAGCCATCATCAGGGCGGCAACAACTCTGCTGTGATGATCGAATATGGGAACAGACAGAGCACAGAGATCCGGCTTGTATTCCGCATCGGCAATGGAAAAGCCATTCGCTTTCACCTCGAGCAAGCGTTCCTTCAGTTTTCGGAAGCTCGTGATCGTGTGCGGCGTGTATTTTTTGAGTCCGCTGCGCTTGATGATCTTCTCCAGCACCTCGGGACGCAAATCCGAAATGAGGACTTGCCCCGATGCCGTCGCATGCACGGGGGAGCGTTGCCCCAGCCGGGCCACCATCGTCCATATCTCCGGCGTATCCACACGGTCGATGATAATGACTTCGTAGTGATCAAGAATGGCCAGGTAGTAGCTCTGCTTGGTTTCGCGTGCCATCCGGATGAGATGCGGATGGGCGATGGTTTTCAAATCAATCCTGCTGAGGGCAACATTCCCCCAGTCCAGAAGTTTGATGCCCAGCGTGAATTTTCTCCGCTGCTCATCGTGGTTGACGAGGGAATTGTGCTTCAGCGTATTGAGAATTCTGAACAGCGTGCTTTTCGGCACGCCAATACGCTTCGAAAGGTCAGCAAGCGAAACGCCTTCGGCCGTCGCCGCCAGGATCTCAAGAACCTGGACTGCCCGCTGAACTGAAGGGACGATGTATTCCATGGACATCTTCTCCGTTTCACTAATGACTCAATGTTTCATTAGTGCTATTATACAGAAATGATCGGATATTTCACAGTGCAAAAACTGCTGCAAGAGGTTTACGATCTCTCTGCACCACCTCCATCCACATCCACAAGCGTGTAGGGGCCTTTGGGAATCACCGCGATCGTTGCATCCTCGCCGTACGTTGCCAATCCGGTCTTCACCGCGCTCTCCACGGTATCACTCATCCGGACAAACAACTTCTGACGTAGTTGGGGGGGAATGCCCGACGCGACGAGCACCACATCTGCTTTGCGTGCCGCTTTCGCACATTCCTCCAACTGCCACTGATCAATCACTACCGGATTGGCAAGAATCGTTTGAAGGAACGCTTCGCCAGAATCAAATTGTGTTGCCATGTTGGTGAATTCCTGACCGCCCAAACCTTCTGCACATTCCGCCGCAATGATGAGCATTCCACCCTGCTTCACGATTGGCAACGCTGCAGTCATCCCCTTCACTGCCTGGTAGAACGTGAGATCCAATGGATACCCTGCACTGGACGTGATAACAATGTCAACTGGCTGCCGTACTGTGGCGCAGACCGCATGACGGACGTGTGCAATGCCCGCCTCGTGCGCCCGGATCGGATCGCCGGCAAACACGCCTGTTATCTTCCCGGTTTCATTCATCGCCACATTCACGATAAAGTCATGACCTGCCATCCGTGCGATCTCCAACAACTCATGATGGAGAGGGTTATGCTCAATGGAGCCTTCCTTGCACAACGAATTTTCCAGAAAGAAGGGACTGTGCAAGGATTTGATCGTCAATTCGCCGGCGCAGCCCGGTGCGATGAGTTTTCGGCCACCTGAAAAGCCAGCCATGAGGTGAGGCTCGATAAATCCGGCTGTGATTTTCAGATCCGCCTTGCAATACTCCTTGTCGATGTACACCGGGGTATTGTTCGAGGTCTGGCCAAGATACTTCTGTTCTTCGATGTTTCTCGCGTGGTGATCCACAATCCGATAACGGTTCAAGATGTCGGCACCAACCATCTCCTCAAGCTCTTCCGGCTTGCTTGATCGATGAAGGCCGGTCGCCACCAGAACGGTAATGTTCTCCCGGGATACGCCGTTTTCCTCCAACACCCGAAAGATATGCGGCAGCATGATCTTGTTGGGGGCGGGTCGCGTTACATCGCAGATCACGACGCACGCACTCCTGGCTTTTTGGACAAGCCCGGAAAGCGGCAACGATGCGATCGGAGTTTGCAGTGCTCGCGCTACCTCGTCGTCCGGATCTGACAGCGGTTTGGCCGCAGGCATCGTCATCACCTTCACCAGATTGCGTTCCGGGAGGTCGACGTCGAGACCGTCTTTGCCGTATGCAAGACGGACTTTCATGATTATACAATTCCTGTTGTCGTGGTGGTCGCGACCGGTCGCTCGACACCTTTTCTCTTTCTATACTCACTCATGCGATAGACATGCACAGGGTCGATGGCCCCGCCGTTTCTGTGGCGCGCCATAGACAACACGGGTGAAACATCGGTTGCGAATGCCCGCTTCAGCGTTTTCAACGCCATGATGGCATCATTGCTGTCTTGATGGAACGAGAGTTCCTCCCGATTCACCAAAAGCGCTTGTGCGTATCCCCGTTGAAGTTCCTCGACAGTGTTCATCAACGATTCAATCGGATCAGTCACGTTATGACTTTGATCGATCATGTATGTTGGTGGGGGCGATTGCCTCGTTGCTCGCAATGACTCTTGTACCAGTTCATGAAAGATCAAGAACAATTGGAACGGCTTGATGCTTCCGGCATCGAGGTCATCATCGCCATACTTGCTGTCGTTGAAGTGAAAACCACCGAGCCGCCCGAACTGTAAAAGACGAGAGACGATCATCTCAATATTCACATTCGGCGCGTGATGACCCAAATCAACCAAACATAATGCCTTCGATCCGAGCTGCTGGACAACGTAGTATGCCGTTCCCCAATCATTGATAACGGTTGAATAGAATGCCGGCTCGTACAACTTGTACTCGATAAAGAGTTGCCAGTCATCCGGAAGAGATGCATAAATCTCTCTGGCACTTTCCAGGTATCGTTCGAGACTGGTCCGAAAGTCGATCTGTCCCGGGAAATTGCCGCCGTCCCCGATCCACACCGAGAGCGACTTCGAGCCTATCTCTTTGCCAATCGTGATGCATTCGATATTATGATCGATGGCAAGTTTTCTCACACTCCGGTCGGTGTGCGTGAGACTGCCGAACTTGTAGCTTTGCGTTTGTCCGGGTTGATCTTGAAAGGTGTTGGAATTCATCGCGTCGAAACCGATGTGCAGCGAGTCTGCAAACTGACGCAACACCGAAGGGTTCTCCGGCTTGTCCCACGGAATGTGCAATGCCACGCGGGGTGTTGCCCGCGTAAGCCGGTGTATCATTGTGCAATCAACCAACTTGTCGAAAATATTGCGCGGCTCGCCTTCGCCCGGAAATCGTGCGAACCGCGTCCCGCCTGTACCAACGCCCCATGATGGCACAGCAACGGCAAACTTCTGAACCGTTCCGGTAATCGCTTCGATGGCAATTCCGCGCCTCTCCAATTGCTCGGAAAGCATGTCGTAGTCACGCTCCAAATCCCGGAGCGCACGATCGTTTTCCTGAGCGATGAATGATTGATCGATCGTGAATCCTGTGTCCATGAGAAACCTTTGTTATCAGAGATGATGAAGTATGTCGCGCATTGCCGGATACAGTTTGCGGTACAACGCAAACTTCTCCACATACAACTCAGCAATATGCTTGCGTGGATAGTATGTCGTTCCCAATCGTACGCAACTCTTGACCGCATCAGAAGGGGCGCGATATATTCCGGCGCCTATACCGGCAAGCATTGCTGCACCAAGACAAGCTGCCTCGTTCACTTCCATTGCCTGGACAGCTCGATTCATGATGTCTGCCTTGATTTGCATCCACCGTGATGACTTTGAGCCGCCGCCGATCACGCGAAATGATTTGATTCGTACGCCTGCCCGCTCAAGCAACTCAACGTTCAGCTTCATTTC
>CAYJNF010000136.1:0-8655 GCA_964370915.1 uncultured Chitinophagales bacterium | reverse complement strand
GCATCAAGGTGGTTGGTCGGCTCGTCGAGCAACAGAACGTCAGGCTTTTGCAGCAGCAGCCTGCAGAGAGCAACGCGTCTTCGCTCACCTCCGGATAGGACAGAGACTGGCGTTTCTCCGGAAGGACAACGCAAAGCGTCCATCGCTTGCTCGAGTTTGCTATCGAGATCCCATGCATTCAGGTGATCGATCTTCTCCTGCAGCTTGCCCTGCTTCTCGAGAAGGGCGTCAAAGTCCGCATCAGGCTCGGAGAACTTTGCACTGATTTCTTCGAACTCCTTCAGAAGCTTTACGGTGTCCGCAACACCCTCCTCGACAATTTCTTTTACTGTCTTTGTCGGATCAAGTTGTGGCTCTTGAGGAAGGTACCCAAACGTAATTCCCTTTTGTGCCGTGATGGTGCCCAGATAGTCGGTATCGACGCCGGCAATGAGTCGCAATAGCGTGCTCTTACCCGCACCGTTAAGTCCCAGAACTCCGATCTTGGCTCCATAAAAGAAAGAAAGATAGATATCCTTGAGAATCTGTCTGTTGGGCTTGACGACCTTGCCAACACCCGCCATCGAAAAGATTATTTTGTTGTCACTCATACGTCCGTTTTCTGCTGTTGGAGAAAAAGCTATGCACTATTTCGGCCGACCGACAGTCATTTGAGTTGATTCCGGAGTCAGCCAAACGGATAGCTTCCGAAGAAAGGCAGGAAGAATATAACAAATTGTAGGGTGTGTACAAACTATCGTCGTGAGCGGGAACAGCGGTATCCGAATGCACGTCGCCTTACACAATCCTCACCTTGATCGTGTGATCGACTTTTTGCAGATCGTCGAACAGCGAATCCTTGTACTCCCTATCCACATCAGCAATCACATAGCCAATCAGTTCGTTGGTTCGCAGGTACTGCGAGAGAACGTTCACATTGTTCTTTGCAAAGATGCCGTTGATCTGCGATAGCACGCCGGGGACATTCTGATGAACGTGCAGCAATCGATGCGACAGCGCATCGTCGGATTTGGGGGCGTTGATCTTCGGAAAATTCACGCTCGTGAATGTATTGCCGCTGTTTACATACTCCAGAAGTTTCGCTGACACAAACTCGGCGATATTTTCTTGCGCTTCTTCTGTGCTTCCCCCAATGTGCGGGGTCAAAAGGACGTTGGGGAGGTTCTGCAGCGGCGTCACGAAACGTTCTTTTGCATCTTTGGGTTCAACAGGATACACATCAATTGCGGCTCCGCCCACTTTGCCACTTTCAACGTACTTACGGAGAGCATCGACATTCAGGACATGGCCGCGGCTCAGGTTCAACACGAGCACGCCATCCTTCATCACCATGAATTCTTGTTCATCGATGAAATTTGTGTTGGCCGGATTTCCGTCAACGTGAATCGTGATAACATCCGCGATGGCGAGCAGGTCGTGCAGCGAACGCATGCGGGTTGCGTTCCCGATATTCAGCTTATCGACAACATCGTAGTAGTAGACATCCATGCCCATGCTTTCGGCCAGCATCGATACCTGCGAACCGATGTTGCCATAACCGACAATGCCCAATTTTTTTCCGCGCACCTCGCGGGCATTGTCCGCTGACTTGTCCCAAACGCCTTGATGCGCCCTCGAGACTTTGTCATATAATCGGCGAAGCAGAAATATGATCTCCGCAATGACAATTTCCGCGACGCTGCGGGTATTGCTGTACGGAGCGTTGAACGCCGCGATCCCCTTGAGTGATGTTGCGTCCAGGTCAATCTGATTTGTCCCGATGCAATAAGCCCCCACAGCCAGCAGTTCCTTGGCACCCTCAACAACGCGTTTCGTAATGTGCGTTCGTGACCGAATACCAAGTATTGCGACGCCATCAAGTCGGGCAATCAGATCATGTTCATTGAGGCTTCCCTTGAGAGATTCGATTTCAATGGAATGATCCTTGAGAACACTTATCGCGTTAGGATGGATGTTTTCGAGCAGAAGGGCTTTGAGCATGGGTCGGTCGCTGCATTAGTTTTGTGTTCATATGATGAGCCAATATATGAAAAAGATCTGAAGCGGCTCAAGCCGCCCCAAAAAAGTTCACCCCGACAATCATGCGACTGCCGGGGTGATTGACCATCAATTACAGGAAACTTAGTTACCCTGTCCCCAGAGCCAGTCGTAATCTTTGAAGGAATCAACAGGAAGCACGGGAATGCCGCTTGATGAGATCTTTCCAGCTGGCGCGGGAATGCCGGGGATCGTCGAAATGTCGACCATCGGAATGCTCATTCCCCATTTTGCGTTCATCGCTTTGATGAATTGATTGGCTACCACACCGGCGCCTTTCGAGCTTGGATGAACACCATCAAGACTGAACAAGCCACCCGTAACATAGTCGGCTGTGAATTTCTGACCTCCTGCTAAATAGCCTTTTGCTTTGATGTCGTTGAAGAACGCATTCATGTCGACAAGAGCAGCGCCTTTTGCCGCGGCAACAGTCGCGATCGTAGCATTGAATGCGCTGACGGCCGTGGCAGCGACACCCTGTTCGTCAACATCCAGTGACAGAGCATCCGGCCATGGGTTCTGTGGATGGAAACCAAATGGCTTGGTTGTGTCGATACCGGGGGGAGGCGGCAAGATTCTTTTGTCGCGATACCACTTGCCCGTATTTGTCCCAAGCAATGTGGCGTACGGACTCCCGGTCAATGTGAGACGCGGAGCGCCCGCTTCTGTGAGGCGAGTCGAATCGAATGCAAGACTTGTGTTCCCGTGTTTTTGATAGCGCAGGTAGACTCCGGGCGGAAGTATTGGTGCAACCTTCGGTCCGATCGTATTGAAGAACGGAATCGCTGCCACGTTGGGAATGTTGCCGACGACAATCTTTGCGTTTGGCAAAGCTGCACGAAGGGAGTCAAGAGCTTGAGTGTACAACGCACCAAACACCGCTGCGGAAGTCGGGGCTGAGGGCGAGACTCCACCACTGGTCGCATACCCAAGCACGTCATTGTTGCCTAGCCAGAAGGTCACCAGATCCGGATTCAGTGCACGGGCTTGGGCGAGAATAGTCTTTCCAAGCGCTGACTGACGAAGCACGAGAGAGAAGAATGGATTGTTACGCGGCGGACCTGCCTTGATCGTGAAACTCGTCGTATCAAGAAAGTCAAATATCACAGCTCCCGGGACACCGAGATTGTCATATGGTCGTGCAAGTCCCGTGTTGAGCGGAGCACCAGCAGTCAAGCCACGCGGACCAATCACTGGTCCCACGAGCGAGATCAACTCATATCGTGCGGCCTTTCCGGTTGTGGGATCGGCATTTCCTGGATCGCCATAGAGGGGCTGTTCAAAGTTCGGAATCGTCGCTCCCGCGACACGAAGCTGCCTGGCAATCAAATTGGGAAAACTTTGATCCTGAGCAGATGCGTACAATGCGTTGGACTGATAGCCGGCACTCAAGCTATTGCCAATCGCGACATAGCGGGAGATTGTATTGCTGCCAAGACTTGCCGAAGGACCCTGCGGTACTGAAAGCTCGCAGCCGTTCAGGCCGAGAATCACAGCAACCGTGAGAAGGGCAACACCGATGTTCAAAGCTTTCATGGTCGAAATCCTGAATGATGAATTCTTCATGGTTTATCTTTCTCCCTTCTAGAATGAGTAGCCAAAATCGATGGCGAACAGATGCACGGTCGTCTTGTAGGTTCCGTCAAAACTGATTTCCGGAATCGTATTCTCGACCTTACGCTCATTGAACAACAAGAGCAGGTAGGCTAGATCGATGTTGAAGTGCTCGCTGATATTAAGGCCGATACCGAAGTTCAGCCCATTGCGGTTTGCATCGGGCAGCATCGGCTCGACATATTCGGTCTTGACGGGCGTGTGGTCGAAGAAATAGCCGGCGCGTAGACGATAGTCATCAAGCGTGTACTCGCCACCAAATCTGATGATGTAAGAATCCTTGTATTTTTTGGGCGCGACACTCTTTGAGTTATCTGCCTTGAATTCAATCGCCAACTCATCATACGATGACCACCCGACGAACTGGTAGTCGACTTCCAATTCCAAATTCTCCATGGGTTTGTACGCGACTCCCGCAAACGCGATGGCAGGTAACTCGATCTTGGTCGCCACATCGCCTTCCGGCAGACGGTTGTACGTAGCTGTAAAATCGGCTGTACCTTTTGCATCCACTTTCACTGAACTGCGGTACGAAGCGCCGAGCGATAACTCCGGTGTGATCTTGTACATCGCGCCAACATTGAAACCCCAGCCGCTTGCGCTCATGTCGAGACTGACACGCGGGTCACCAAACCCGACGAACACTGCGCGTTCAATCAGCACACTGCCGGTTACGTAGTTCACCCCCGCGCCAATGGCAAGCTGATCGGTCAGTTGATACGCAAGCGTTGGACTGATAAAGAATGTTTGAAGCTCGACTTCCGTTGAGAGATACTTGCCTGCCCAGTTTGCCTCCCAGTGTGTTCCGAGACCGAAGGGATTGTTGACGCCAACAGCAGCGGTCAGTCCGTCCACAATCGGATACGAGAAGTAGAGATTGATTGGCGTGAAGACCTGCTTGACCTGGTCATACTCTTGGTTTGAATTGAGCTGCGACGGACCAAAGAACGAGGATACAGGAGCAATAAACGTCACGCCCGCATAGAGCGAAGGTCGCGTCTGGAATGCGAGACCAGCCGGGTTGAAGAAGATCGCAGAACCATCGTAGGCGCGCGCGGCAAATGCTCCCCCCTGAGCCATTGCACGAGCGCCATGTTCGTTCAATTGAAATCCGCTCGCGAACGCGGCAGAACTCAATACTGAACAAACAAAAAACACGACCAGCAATTGTATCGTTTTGTTCATAACTACTCCAAGAATGTGAAATAGTGAATTAGTGGAAAAACAACACACAGAAGTAACAAGCAGTGAGCTTTCATCCGGAAACGGAAGGGTCCGGAAAGGTTCTTACAGTGATGAAAAAAAGAACGGCAGGATTTCTCACAGATCTGGGCAAGAAACTCACAGGCTGACCCTCGTGCCTGTGCCGCAAGATAGGAATCGCAACATTGAGAAACAAGAATTTTGTTGGATGCCGGAGATGCCGGTTAACCGATGACCGTTCCGCGGCATTCGCCAAAACCAATCCGTACGTGCCCCTCCGCCTCACAGAATCCACGAATTATCACCTCATCCCCATCCTCCAAAAACTTCCTGGTTTCGCCGGTGGGGAATTGCAGCGGCTCGGCGCCACGCCACGTCCGTTCCAACAAGCAGCCACGCGATTCCTTCGTTGGACCGCTCACGGTGCCGCTTGCCAGCAAATCACCCGCCCGCATATTACATCCATTGCTCGTGTGATGTGCGAGCATTTGTGCGACCGTCCAATACATATCGGCAAACGTGCCGCTGCTGATAAGCATTGGCTCGATTCTCGACTCACGCATTCTTCGTGTGGTGAGGCAGACCTCCAGTTTCAGATCAATTCCCCCACGAAGAGTGTTCGTGACCGATTCGAGATACGGCAGAGGCGCGGGGTCATCGACGTGCCGTTCAAACGCCGGGCACCGAAAAGGTTCAAGAGCGTCGAGTGTGATAATCCAGGGCGAAACGGATGTCGCAAAGCTCTTTGAAAGAAATGGACCAAGCGGCTGGTACTCCCACTTCTGAATATCGCGTGCCGACCAATCGTTGACAAGGCAAAGGCCGAAGATGTGCTGCTCGGCGTCACTGATGCGGATTGGTTTGCCCAATACGTTTCCCGTGCCAACGAAGAAGCCAACTTCGAGTTCGTAATCAAGCTGATTGCTCGGACCGAATGTGGGGAGCGCCGCGGTGTCTGCTTTTGTCTGGCCTTCAGGACGCCGTTTGTTTGCTCCGCTGACAACAATTGACTATGCACGCCCGTGATACCCTATTGGAACATGCTTGTAATTCGGCAGCAGCGGATTATCCGGACGAAACATACTGCCGACATTTGCTGCGTGATACACCGAGGCATAGAAATCCGAGTAGTCCCCGATGGCAAGCGGAAGTTGCATCTCCACTTCTTCAACGGGCACAAGGCAGCGCTCCACCTTCGACCGTTCCGACATGTCCGACAGCAAAAAGCTCAGCCGCATGCGCAACTCCGACCAGTGAAACTTTCCCAGGGAAAGAAACCGATTCAGCGAATCGTCAGAACATGCCTCGGCAGCTTCTTCAGCCAATCCACTAAACAACGCCTCGTTGCGGGCTGCGGTGACATCAACAACCTGATCACCTATCGCTACCCCGACATGATGAAGCCCGGAAACCCTTTTGCGGAAAACACCGAACGGCAAATTCTGAATCGGAAAGTCGTTGCCGGGAATGTTCGCCGAAGCGACCCATGATTTGAGATGGGGATTGTGTGTTGTGTTCATCGTTTTCTCTCGCTGAGTCTTATTCAGTTCTCTGGTTCAACGGGGAAGCGGATCTGCCACAAGAGCAATCATCGCCCTTAGCTCATTCATTGGATCGGCGAACGAGCACGAACCGAATGAAGCAGCCATGTGTTCACGAGTGCGCCGCAGAGAATCAGCGCCTATTCTGTGCGAACGCCACGAGATGCCGGCATCATCGAATGCAAAGGCGGACGACGATTCTTCTTCCAGAAGCGATATGACATCTTCGATGTTCATTCCTTCACGCAAGAAGGCTGTTGCAAGAAACAGGTTGAGATATCCGAACATCCTTCCCTTTTCGCTATCCGCCTCGTAGGTAAGATTGAAGACAGAACGAACAGGGTGATGAAGTCCGGCTGTCGCTTTGAATCGCACATCGAGTTTCACGCAGGCAGCAAGGAAGCGGGCAAGATCGATGCTCGAAGGAAACGCTTCTGCGATGACGCCACCCGTTCGCACCTTCGCACACGCACCACGTTCACCAATTGCACGAATTAACTCCGATGGATCTTCTACTGTCGGGATTTCGATGAAGAGCTGAAATGATTTCGGAACGATAGACGTGAGATCAAGTATTCCATCAATTGTTGCAGCCTTTGCTTCAATGGTATCAATCTCAGCCTTGCCTGCAACGCTGGCGTTGAACTCCGAAATCGTCCTGAGATCATCATCGATGCTTGACCCGGGGAGAACGCTGAGCTTCCAGGGACGACTCTTCGAAGAAAAGGATTCGAATTCATCCATGAACTCAGAAAGCCGTGCGACCGGGACAATAAATTTTCCCAGTGCCCACGCATCTTGATCGTCGCGATAGTGTGCATAATTCCGGACTGCATCATGCATACTGAGTGCTGCCGGCGGGAAGAGGCCGGCATAGTCGACAATTCCGGAAAGAAGAGCCGTCAGAGATCCGGGAAATTTCATTTGATCGATGGTGCCCATTCTTTGAGAAAGGCAAACACCTTCTCGCGGCTATGCCCTTTTCCTTCCTCCAGATCGCCGGTGTTCTGCGAGTGAAGCAGCTTGCCGCCGGAATCAAGAATGAAGATGTGCGGATAGCCGGCAACGTCAGGATATTTCGAGAGCACAGCCGTGTTCTTGTTTCCCTTGCTGTAGTTCACCTTGACCACAACAAAATTCTCGTGCAGGAAATCGTTCAGATCGGGGTTCTTCATAAACAACGTGTCGAGTCGATGACACCAGATGCACCACTCGCCGCCAACATCAAGCAACACTCTCCGGCCGCTTCGCATGGCCTCCGCTATGCCGAGCTTGATATCCATCGCCGCATCCCGTGTTTCATCGAACTTTTCAGCGGGGACCCACGATGATGACTCCGATGTTGTGGTTTGACCTGACGATGAAATCGTACCCAGAGCCAAGATAATTGCGAGGAAGAGGAATATGCGCACGGAAACTCCTTGTGAGATCTACTTTGTCAATATCATTTTTTTTGTTTGAGAGAAGTTGCCAGCCGTCAGTCGATAGAAATACACTCCACTCGAAAGCTCTCCTGCATCAAACGCAACAGCATGCTCACCGGCAGGCAGCGCTGAGTTCACCAATACGGTTACTTGTTTACCCGAAATGTCAAAAACCTTCAGCGATACGATTTCTGATTCCAGGTCGCCTACATGCGAGGCCGGAAGTGTAAAGCGGATTCGTGTTGCAGGATTGAAAGGGTTCGGATAGTTCTGTTCGAGCGAAAACTCATCAGGCGTATGAGTTTCACTAACACTCGAAGGACCTGCTGGAAATTGCGTCGTAAACGCCCCGCGCGAATGTGTCCCGACAGCGAGCGTTCGATCGGACGAACGATAGTCAAGATACCCGATCAGCACGTTGCCAATTTCATTGGCCGCAGCTTGCGACCACACGGTTGATGCACCATTCAATTCGTTGGTCATCAACACGCCAATGCTTGTCGCAAGAAACACATTGAGTTGCGAGCCGAGATAGAAGATCGTTGCCCAACGGGTCGAGGGTCCCGACGGGCCGGCGAGATTTCCTTCCGCATCAGTCCACGAGCTGCCGCCATTTGTCGTAAACCACAGGCTTTGGAAATTGTAGTTGCCAAAAGCAACGAGCGCTTTGTTGGAATTTGTCGGATCGACTGCTACGCAGCGGACGAATCCACCTGTCGCGGTGCCGCCGTTCAATCCTGGTGGCGTCACATCCGTCACGATCGGCGAGGCTGAGTTTGCACTATCGACGCGCTTCACAAGCCCGTCTGTTGTGCCGAAGTACACAACGTTCGCCC
>CAYJNF010000135.1:0-8737 GCA_964370915.1 uncultured Chitinophagales bacterium | reverse complement strand
CCGTACATGCTTCTCGTGGCCGACGTTGTCAAGGACCGGCGCGTGAAGATGACGGATGAGCAGCAGAAGTTGTTCGGCATTGAAAAGCTGAATGTGCCGCGGTCGGATATTCCAGCGGTCACGCACGTCGATTATTCGGCTCGTATTCAGACTGTTGAGCGAGTTGATCATCCGCTCTACTACGACTTGATCAATGCGTTTTACAAGAAAACAGGCTGTCCGGTAATCATTAATACATCGTTCAACGTGCGCGGCGAGCCAATCGTGTGCAGGCCCCAGGAGGCGTACAAATGCCTGATGCGCACCGAAATGGACTATCTCGTTATGGGCAATTTCGTGGTAGCAAAGACGCAGCAAAAGCCACTCGAACAGGACTCGGACTGGATGAAGGAGTTTGAACTTGATTGAAAAAATCGATTCTTCGCAAGAAGCCGTAAGAAAAACAGGCAAGGCATTTCTCATCGGCTTCAGTATTATCGCAGCGGTACTGTTTCTCGCCAATAGCAGCTGGTTCGCGTTTGATGTTCAGCGCGGCATAGCAAGCAATGGATGGAAGTGGTTTCTCGGAGCAGCAGTTGTGTTGTTTATTCTCAGCCGCGTTGCATATCCTATTATGAAACCCATTCATATCGGGTGGATGACGCTGGCGTTTGCTTTGGGTTGGGTCAACACCCGCATCCTCTTGGGTGTTTTCTACTATCTGATTATCACGCCGACTGGATTGCTCATGAGACTCTTTGGCAAGGATTTGCTCGACGAAAAGATCGATCGCTCGGCGACATCGTATTGGAAGAAGCGAGACCTGAGCAAGTTCGATCCGAAGCATATCGAGCGGACTTTTTAGAAATATGCCCGCAAGTGCACATTGAAAAAGAAAGCCGAGGTAATTTGAAGGAATGCTCGCGGCATACTTCGAGAGCCACAAGGGCAAATAGTTTGAACGTAGAACTCGGGTCGGAGAACCTCCAAAGGTCGTAGATCTATCAATGCGCTTCAAGGCATATGAATTGTTTTAAGAGATAACATAAGGAGATATGCATAATGGCACGTAGTAAGTTCTCGATTGTCGGCGAACTGTGGTCGTTTATGAAAGTACGGAAGAAGTGGTGGCTTGGGCCGATCGTATTCATGTTGCTTGCTCTCGGCTTGTTGCTGGTATTCACGCAGGGTTCAGCACTGGCACCGTTTATCTATACGCTGTTCTGAAGATTGCACGCTTCACGCAAAACGCGACAACGCTCCGTTCTTAATGGACGGAGCGTTATCTTTTCTTTGGTTCTGTCAACGGGATGAGTGCGAACGAGATGCTTTCTGCTCCGGGCTACTTTGCGAGGATTATTTTGCGAGTCGCGATGTAGCCGCTGGTTTCCAGTAGACACAAATAAACTCCCGAAGAGAGCAGACTGCCATCGTTGTCTCTGCCGTCCCATGTCAATGGCCACCTTCCTTGCTCCATTGTCCGATCAGCAAGTGTCCGCACATTCTGTCCAAGCACATCGACAATCGATACCCTGACATGCGATGTTGATGCAATGAGCAGGTTGAATGTGGTTGTCGGGTTGAATGGGTTCGGGTAGTTCTGAGTCAGATCGAAAAGTCTTGGCATTGCTTCCCGTGGGGCCGGAGGTGCTGAGACTCCGATGACGCGAAGCTCTGCAACCGATATGTACTTGTTCGATCCGCCTGGCGTTCCTGCAATCCGTATTCCATCTCCCGTTGTCGAATCAAAGGCGAGTCGATATATCTGATAGTGTGGTGCCGCACCTGCTTCATACACCGGAGTGATGCTCAATCCACGGGCTTCCGTCCATTGTTCACCGACTCGAACCTCGACTTTTGGATCTCCTGAAAAATACCCGCCACCTGCAGCATGAAGTCCTTCCTGGAATTCGAGAGCGGCAAATGTATACGAGGAAGGATACGTATATCCCACCCAGTCGAAGGCACGATCCGTGTTTCCATTGTACGAGTCGTACTGGTCCGCGGGATTTGTGGTGCCAATCGGTGGAGAAATGCCATCGCGCATTGTCTCGAGCGTTTTACTGCCCGCGCCGGTAGCGTTCATGACGAGCGCAACAGGGGTGCCGGTTAGACTTATGTCATTAGGATTGACCCCGATGTTGGGTTGGGCGACTCGTATCTCGCGCGGATATTCTTGCGAACCGAGCGCGTTGGTTACTGTGAGAATGAAAGTTTTCGTTTGGCTGACGGTTACGGTGAGCGACCCGTTCAGAGCGACAGGGCCAATGCCCTGATTGATGGATGCAGACAGGGCGTCTGTTGTTGACCAGGTCAGGACAACAGTACCGCCACCAACAGGCAGTGAGTCTCTGCTTGGTGTGAAAATCGCGGAAGGAAGATTGGCAGGGTCTTCCGGATCTATCGGGCTTGAAGCATTAAAGAAGTAATCGACGTTGCAAACGAACGGTGGTGCAGGGTTGCCGGAGTTTCCTGCAAACACGCCAATTGAATCAACCATGAACACGTGATTGAATTGTCCGGCCTGGATGTATGAAGAATTATCGGTCGAGAAAGAAACGCCCCACGAATTTCCACTCCGAGTTACCCTCAACCATATCACGCTGCCCGAAACGTTGATGAGCGTGTTTATTTTTGAATCCTCGAAACTATTGCTTACATACCCGGAGAAAATCTTGAGACCCGCGTTATCCCTCAGAATGTCAAATCGCATCCACGAATTGTCGTTCTCCTTCACCACAATGCCCTGCATTTGATATGCAGAAGCCGGGATACTCTGAAACTTTGCGACGACATCGAAATTGCCATTGGTGATATCCTGCATCACGCGTGGCGCGCCATAACTGTTGATCCAAAGATCATGGGTTGTAGCATCGAGGTTGAATTGAAGCATGGCGTTGTGCGTTCCCTGCTCGACCAGGTTGGTGATGTTCTGATTGCTCATTTGCCAAATTGTTGAAAACCTCGTTCGATTGGAAAAGTCGTCTGATATCGGATTCGCAATTGCCGGAGTAGAGACGGTAAGAAGTGCAGCGTTGCTTGGTGTGGTTCCCTGTGAGTTGGATGCGACACAACGGAATGTCGTGCCGTTGTCGCCGAGGGTCGTAGCGGGAGTTGTGTAAGTGTCGCTGGTTGCCCCGCTAATGTCTGCACCATTCTTCTGCCATTGAAGCGATGGTGAGGGATTGCCCGCAACGGAGATGGAGAATGTGGCTTGTTCACCAACGAGAACATTCCGGTTGGACGGATGGCCGGTGACCGATGGTGGAGTCAGGTTCGAAGCCGTGACGGTGAGGATTGCCGCGTTGCTCGTGAGAGTACCGAGTGAATTCACAGCAATGCACCGGAATGAGGTACCGTTGTCGCCGATTGTGGCCGCGGGTGTTGTGTACGCATTGCCGTTTGCTCCACTGATGTCCACTCCGTTTTTTTGCCATTGAAGTGATGGGGTTGGATTCCCGCTCACGGAGATGGCGAAGGTGGCCTGCGCTCCGACCATAACACTTTGGCTGGACGGCTGACTGGTCACTGATGGGGGATTGAGACTTGATCCCGTGACAGTGAGGATGGCTGTGTTGCTCGTGACGGTGCCGAGCGAGTTTGATGCTATGCACCGGAATGTTGCGCCATTGTCCACGAGTGCGGCACCAGGAAGTGTGTACGCGCTGCCTGTTGCCCCGCTGATCTCCACGCCGTCTCGCTGCCACCTGAGCGACGGCGTTGGATAGCCGCTGATAGAAACAGTAAATGTCGCCGAGGCACCAACCTGGATATTTCTGTTTTCAGGATGCGTGGTGAAGGAAGGTGTTGTTGGAGTTGGCGGAGTTAAGTTGTTTCTTACCGCGGCCAGCAGCGGCCAGCGATCGTTGACCGGCTTGGAGAGATCGGTTGCGTGTTCATTCGCGAAGAGCATTACGCCACCCCAACCATTTGCTTTCAGGTAATCCATCTTCGCGCTGATTGATTGCGCATCCTGGTAATTGACGTAGGATGGCTTTCTGCCAACACCGCCGGGATTTGTGATCCATGGTTGATGAGCGAGCGAATCGTAGTGTCGGACTCCATATCCCGAATCAAGCTGGGAGGTCGCATCGAAGTAGTTGTAGTATCCAGCAAGATTGGGTATCCATGTGAATGTCTGTCCCGGAGCCGTCACGCCGCCATTCCATGCCCATCCGTAGAGTGCAAGCCCCAGACTTGATTTTGTTTTGTCGAGTCCGTGGAGAACCCAGGTGTTGGACTGATTATGGATATTGAGTGCAGCAGATGCCGGATCGTAATTCGGATAGTTGGGGATGGGGTTGTATAGCGGCTCGTGAAATCCGGTGGTTCCGGACCAATAGGCATTGCAATCGTATGCCATGATATTGATGTAGTCGTACAGCGAATTCAGAGTCGTCACGTCTTGCAATGGATCCCAACCCCTTCCAATTGCAGCGGTAAGAAGTCCGCGCGGTGACCAGGAATCGAGTGTGCGTCGGAGTATGCGTGAGAGAAGATTGAAGCCACTGAGAGTCAGCTCAGATTCCCAATCAAGATCAAGTCCGTCATAACCGTAGGTGCGCGCGTAGTTGCTCATCGCGTTGACAACCGTCTGCGTCAGCGCGCTGTCGCGGGTAATGAAATTCCATTCGTGTGCTCCGTTTGCTACGCCGCCAATACAAAGCACAACTTTCATCCCTCGCGCGTGTGCGTCATCGATAATTTGCTGACGGTTTTTGGCGTGGTTTTCCGGTCCACCATCGAATGAAAAATATGGGGACGTTCTCTGCGGATCGATCTTGAAATGTATGATGTGGGTGACAAGGCCGGCGTTGCGGTTAAAGAAGGTAGAGTCGATCATACGGCTGTCGCCCCACGATGAATGGTAGAGCATAACAAAATTGACGTTCTGCGCAACGCTGCTTGTTGTGAAGGACAGCGCGAAGAGTAAAATCAGAAAAAGCGCGCCGAATGAAGGCTTCGTCATAAGCAATTCCCCCAACTTTCTGCCATGAATTCATCACCGGTGTGGGATGTCAATATAATGAACAAAACGAGAAAATCAAGCGTCGTTGCTTCCGTGGCGTTGGAAGAACGATTGCCGAATTGCACTTCTGAAACAGAGGCTTGAATTAACAATGCGACGGTGTTGGTGGCACCGTCGCACGCGGAGCCGAAAAGCAGTTGCCTATTTTGTCAGAATCATTTTTTGCGTGGCCACAAACTCTCCAGCCACCATTCGATAGATGTATATCCCGGAAGACAGCTGATCGCCGTTGTCATCACGTCCATCCCATTGAACCGGATGCGTTCCTTCATTCATCTCACGATCAACGAGCGTCCGGACCTGTTGTCCGAGAAGGTTGTACACCGCAAGCGTTACGCGGGAGGCAGAGGGGACTGCGAACTCAATTGTCGTGGACGGATTGAATGGATTAGGATAGTTCTGCATCAGACTGTAGTCTCGGGGTGTTGTCTCCTTCTCGCCCACTCCAGTTGTGGAGGTAGCCATGACGCGGAGTTCTGCAACCGAGATATAGTAAGCCGATCCGCCCGGCGCTCCGGCCAGCCTGATACCGTCGCCGGCAATTGCATTGAACGTCAGAGTATAGTTTGCAAAGTTCTGACCTGACGATCCGTTGTAGGTAGGTGTAACCGAAATGCCTGTTGCGGTCACCCATTGATTGGCGACTCGCACTTCGACGCGCGGATTACCGGAAAAGAATCCACCATTGGCCGCGTGAATTCCTTCTTGAAATACCAGACTTGAAAATGTGTATGACGAAGGATAGACATATCCAATCCAATCTGACGATCGTTGCGCCCCACCATTGTACGTGTCATACTGCTCGGTAGGATTCGAGCTGCCTATCGCCGGGGTAATTCCATCGCGAATGACTTCGATGTTTCTGCTGCCATTTCCTGTCGGACTGGAAATGAACGCGACGGGCATCCCGGCCGCGGTGATATCCTGCGGGTTGCCGCCGCCGGACGGAGGAACCACGACTCGCACAACATATGTTTGGATGATGCCCGCGTTTGAAAGTGTTAGGGTGAATGTCTTTGTCTGACCGACAGTAATTGTTCGCGATCCGTTGAGTGCTACGCTACCGATTCCCTGATCAATTGATGCCGACGTGGCATTCGTTGATGTCCATGTTAGTGTTACGTCACCGCCGCCAACGGGAAGAGTGTCGAGGCTTGCCGCGAATGTACCTGTTGGCACGGTAACGCCCGAACCTCCGCGTGCAATTGCCCGTGCCGCGTATAGATTGTACACGAGCGCGGCATTCCAACTGACAACAACTTCGTTTGTGCACCAGCTATCGTTGTCGGTGAAGCGCGCATCAACGGGAGTACTGCTTGTTCTGGGATTTGACGGATCACCCCAATAGCCCCATGTCGGAAAGGGTTGATTGTTGGGATAGGAATAGTCGTTGCCGTCCGGCGACTCGTTCGGTCCGCCTGCCATTGCTCCCGGAAAATGCCATGTGCCGGCATTGAGTGCCTTCATCCATTGATGAAAACCGCGAAGGCGGGGCTTCGATACTCCATCGATCCCGCTCACGTACACCTGGTTGAGAAAATTTCGTCCAAAGAGATAATCGAGATTTGCCAGCGCTTGATCGCGGTCGGCTGTTCGTGTTGAATCGAGCAGGAATGATCGTAACGAGAACTGACCGGTGCGGTGAACGGCATTACTGTTGCATCCCCAATAATAGTATGTGGCAAACTGGAAGGGGTGGGCATTTGCATCAGACCGAACTGCATCCGCCATTTGGAAAATGCGCTGCTTGATTGAGATCTTGGTTGCAGGGTTAGCACCTGCAGGAACACGAAGGTAGAGGCTGGCCGCGAACGCCTCGCTCTTACTGAAAGAACTAATCCACCCGATGGTTTCGAAATTGGTTTGGAATGCTAATTCGAATTGAGCTTCACCGGTTGCATACAACATACCCGCCGCCGCCCACATCTTGTTCGTTTTGAGGAGTGCCTGGTCGCCGCCTTGTGCATACATGTTAAAGGTGTTACCTGTTCCCCACGCAACACCATCATTGGTCTGATTCGGGTTCGCTACGATCCATGCCCATCCTCGTCGCGCGGCATCGAGGCATCGGCTGGCAAATGTCGTGTCGTATTGACGATAGACTCCCGCCGCATATCCGAGAACAGCGACAGCCTTCGCGGTTACCTGTGTTGAGGGGGCTGCCGACTTAACGTAAGGAGCAACCGTGTGAGGGAATGTTGTTCCATAGGGATACGAGTTTGTGCCGTTCGCGGCAGTAGCACATGCCCACACGCCACCGTTTGATTCCTGCATCGACAGGAGCCACTCGATTCCCCAACGGGTTTCGTCGAGCAGGTCGGGCACACCATTTCCACTCTCGGGAATATTCGTATTGTCATCCATTGGCCTGAAGTCCGACCATGTTTCGAGCAGCCAGAAAAGTGCTTGGGTCATTGTTGCATTGTACACGGTGAGATCTCCGGCATCGTGCCAGCCCTTCACAACACCAGCGGGTGCTCTTCCCGCATCGGTCGGATGAACCCACGGGCCTTCCGCATAAGACTGCTCAATTGCTGTGAATGCTCGCTGATAATAGAAGAATCGCTGAGCCGCTCGGGTGGCCTGATCGAATACGTCAGGACGAACATCAAACGGGTAAGATTCCCTTCCGTCTGCAACGATCTTGTAGCGGCCTGGCGTGGTCAGGGCGCTGAAGTCGCCGATCCACACTGTGGAGCCACCGATGACTGCGTCTGTAACGCTACGCAGGGCCGCACCGCCGGTATAAACTATTGCATCGTCTGAGATCCGTTTGACCACAAAAGAGTTGAATTGTGCAGGCGATGAGAATTGCTTCTTAGTGTTGGGAGCGTATCCCAGTTGTGATGCGGCGACTACATTTGTCGGTGTCTGCGCTATTATTTGCGATGCAAACAATATCGAAAGAAAAAATACTGCAAAACCCCTCATACGCTTCAATCCCCAAATAAATAAATAAAGAAACCTCAATCCATTTTCAGATCAAATCTAGAGAACAAATAGAATATAGTGAAACAAACACGTAAATCAAGCGATCTAGTGATTCTGACAACACTTTATTTTTCATTGATTTTGAAGCCCTACATGATTCCTCATAGGAAATCGGGTAAAATATCAACGTGATTTTTATGATTGTGACGCCTACCTCAATTCGGAACACGGTACAGGAATTACCTTGTTTCAGGGAATGCAATTCAGTATTATTGATGCCCAGTTTTCAATTCTCCCCCTCAGGAATTGACGCACGAGGACATTCGAACCACTCATCACTCTTTTATTTTCGGAGGAAATGCATGCTCAGATACATGTTGGCTGCTGGCGCGCTAAAAGTGTTTTCGGCAAATGGATTAACGAAGAAGGCGTACCGGCTCCTTGGGAATAGTGTCGGCGCCCGCAATCGTGTGAAGGCGGGACTCCCCAGGATTTATATCAATCGAGCGAAAAAGATTGTCACCGAAACCAAAAGGTTGAATGCCATTAAACCGGGAGACAAACTCCTTGAACTTGGCACAGGATGGTTTCATTGGGAATCCACTATTCTCAGACTGTTCAATGATGTCGAAGTGAGTCTGTTTGACGTATGGGATAACCGGCAATTCCCCGCTTTTAAAGAAAACTTTCGGCAGCTCAACGACATCATCGAGAAAGAGATTCCGCTGCAAAATGGTGAGAGTGAACGTGTGCATGGATATCTCAACAAGCTTCAGCAGGTCAATTCGTTTGAAGAGG
>CAYJNF010000134.1:0-8759 GCA_964370915.1 uncultured Chitinophagales bacterium | reverse complement strand
GAGAGAGCACCAGCAAGGCTGCCTTCTGCTTGTTTGTTACTGTCGCGGTTGCTATCTGCAAATTATTCATTAGAGCTTTCCACCTATTTCCTCACGATTGTCACATTCAACTGTTCGCAACGTCATCATCACGGTTCAGCCAGCCATACTTTGAGCAGTCGCCCTGCTTGCTGTGGCTTGTTCGAGATGTATTCCGATATTCGCGTCTGGCGCTCGGCGCGAATCTTGGCTGCCGTAGAAATCATGCTCTCTGCCGACGGCAAATAGTGCTGCTTCCTGTCTGCCAGTTGTGCTTTTCCATCATTGCCGGAAGGAAGCGCGTGCGTGCCATCATCCTGCACCATGACATTGAGCCGATTGCCCTGCCCCATGCCTACACCGCCGACGGAACGTACTCGCCGCAACAGCACCCACAACATCGCCACTCCACCAATCATAGCCACAAGCATGAGCAGTTTGCCGTACACATCTTCCTGGAGAATGGATTTCCAATCGGTTCCGGGCTGATCTTTGTACAAGAACCCTTCGGTATCATCATTGCCAAACGGCAGGTTCACCACGGAAACTTCGTCGTTGCGTCGCGGATCAAATCCCACTGCGCGCTTCACGATCTCGCTCAGTTGGTTCATCTCCTCGGTTGGACGCGGTTGATACTCCGTCACGGTCGCACCGTCCTTTTGCACTTCCACCTTCTTCCCGTTGACGATCGCTGCAATGGACAATCGCTTGACACCGCCGACGTTTTCTATGACGTGCTCAAGACTCTTGTTCACTTCGTAGTTCGTGACGGTATTGTTGCGCGTGGACGGCTGGACGGAGTCCTTCATGACATTCTTTTCTTCCGTCACCTGTTCACTGCGCACGGCAGTCTTGTCGGGATCGTACTGTTCCAGGGTTCTCTCGACCTGGCGGAAATCGAGTTCGGCGGTGACCTGCACACGCGCGTTTCCTGCTCCGAGAACACCTTCGAGCATATTCTGTGCTTTCGTCGCAAGATAGTTTTCCACTTTCTGCTGCAACTCATACTGCGTTGCAGTCTTCGCGGCGAGTGAATTGGGCTTTTCCGTATCGGAGAGCAGCGTTCCCCGCGCGTCCACAATCGTGACGTTTGTCGGATCAAGCCCCTCAACACTGCTGGCAACCAAATGGATCATGCCCTGCACGCTTTCGCGTCGCAACGCTTTTCCGGATCTCAGTTTGAGCACAATCGATGCGGTTGTCGGTTTTTCATCTTCCTTAAACAACGCCTTTTCCGGAACGACGATATGAACGCGGGCGCCTTCCACTTCCTGAAGCTGCAGAATCGTCCGTGCAATCTCACCTTCCAGTGCGCGTCGATAGTTGATTTTTTGGACGAAATCCGAAACGCCGAGATTCGTCCGGTCAAATATCTCGTAGCCTATAATGCTTGATTGTGGCAACCCCTCACCTGCAAGGGCAAGCCGGATATCGTAGATCTTGTCCTTCGGGATGACAACAGTTTTACCATCGTCCTCGAGTTGGTAGGGAATCTTCTTCTCCCGAAGCTTGTCGACGATCTTCGATGCATCCTGCGGTGCCAGGTTGCTGAACAACGTGCCGTACGTGGGACGGTTCACGACTGTTACAAGTGCGATGATTCCCACCACCGCGCCCACGGTGACCGCACCAAACGCGAGTCGCTGGGCAAGAGAAAGCCGGCGGACAAAGTCAATGAACTGTGTACGTACCTGCGTAGGAAACTCTGGCATAGCTATACCTGCAATCTCATGATTTCGCGATATGCGTCGATGGTCTTGTTGCGGATTTCCATCAACAGATCAAAACTTGTTTTGGCTTTCTCCACTGCCACCATAACCTCATGCAAATCCGTCGCCTCGCCGCTCACCATGCGCTCAACGGCCTTGCCTGCCTCACCTTGCAGCGCATTCACATCGCGCACTGCCTGGTTCATTGTCTCGGATAACGAAGTACTCGTCTCGCGCAGCATTTTGTTCACTGCCTTGCGGCCGGTTGTTCCGCTGAGTTCCGGAAGTAATTGAAGATCCTGCATTGCTAGCCTCTCCTGTCAACGATAGTTCCGAGCGACACCGGCGTCTTTACGCCATCGCGCTGGTATGGATTGTACGACCGCACTGTTTCCGTCGATTCCGGAAAGAGCTGTTCAAAGTACTCCTGCTCGGATGGGGTCAACGCAGCCGGGCTTTCTTGTGCCTGCGCCGGCTCGCCTGTCACGGCAGAAGTCAGTTTCTGATTGAATGCGGCGTTCGCGTTCTTTTGCGATTGCTTGAGCACTACGGGTGGGGGAATGTTGCCGCGAATTTCATTGACGTTCATTGCTAAATCTCCAGACTGTCTTTTGCCATTTGCTTCTGGGCGTTAATAGCGGTGATGTTTGCCTCGTACGCGCGTGACGCCGACATCATGTCCACCATCTCGGTCACGATATTCACGTTTGGCATCTTCACGTATCCATTCTCGTCCGCGTCGGGGTGCGTGGGATCGTGAATCAGTTTGAAGTCGGACATGTCCTCTTCTTCCCGCGCTTCGACGCTTCCCGGAAGTTCTTCGTTCTCGCTGAACGTCGCGCCACTCGGCTGCAGATGGCCGGGGCTTGTCTTTTCGATCTGAACTGCCGTGTGCATATTGAACGATTCGACGAAACTCGCGGGCGTCGCCTGCTGAACTGCAACGACTTTCCTTCGATACGGAGTCCCGTTTTCCGTCCGGGTCGTTTCGGCGTTCGAGATGTTGTTTGCAATCGCGTTCATGCGTTTCCGCTGCGCGCTCAAACCCAACGCACTCACCCTCAACCCATTAAAAAGCTTGTCGATTTTCACAGCGTGCCTCGAATGGCTTTCTGAATTCCCTTAAACGTATCACCCAGCAGCCGGGAACTGAACTTGAATCGGATCTGATTCTTCGCCAGCTCGGCCATCTCGTAATCGATATCGACATCATTGAAGCCGCTGGCCAGCTCGTTGTATCCTTCAGGCTTGTCGAGCGATGTTTCAAACACTTTCTCTTCAACGTCACGAACATCAGACGGCGTCCCAACGGTCATGTGTCGTTGATTCGTCGCTGCACCTTGTACCGCGCCACTATTCTGCGCTGCCGCAGCCAACTGCTCTTCGAAGGAGACACTTTGGCTCTTGTAGCCCGGCACAGTAATATTTGAAATATTCGAAGCCGACACTTTCTGCCGGAGTGAATATACATCCAGTGCCTTTCCCAGCAGCGGAATCTTTGTCGAATCAAATAGACTCATTTCCTGTCACTCCTTTGCAAATTCTTCCCCACTTGGAAGTATGACAACACCAATGCCAACGCGATTTCTGCTTCGCACTCGAATCCAGACGTTCGAAATCCCCGGGTTTTCATATTGGTGGTTATTATCAGACACTTGCGGATTGGGGCTCATGTCCCCTGCCTTGACTAGCGCAACATTTGAAGCTGCGGAAGCATGTGCTTTTCGTAGCACTCCGGACAAATGCCATGCGAAAAATTCGCTTCCGTCCGCCTGGATATGTAGGATTCCATGTGTTGCCATTGGTTACCATCATCTTTGATTTTTTTGCAGTACGCACAGATGGGTAACAGTCCTTCGAGTTGTTTCACTTCAGCCTGCAGGTTGAGAATTCGTTCGGCGACGCGCAGACGGGCAGCGAGTGTTTCCTTGTCAAACGGCTTATTGATAAAGTCATCCGCGCCCGCCTCCATCCCTTCAAGATATCTTCCCTTCCCTTCCAACGACGTGAGCATAATGATGTAGGTGTACTTCTGACGATTTTCACTGCGCACGAGCTTGGTCAGCTCAATGCCATCCATCCCGGGCATAAGCCAATCAGAGACGATCAAATTGAAGTGATGCAAACGGTATTCGGCCCACGCTTCGTGACCATCCTTGGTCTCGACAACCTCATGGCCAAGAACCTTAAGTGTTCGCGTGAGGACTTTTCTCGCTACTTCATCGTCATCCGTTGTTAGAATTTTCATGGCTTTGTCTCGGTTGTGATAAGTTGTCGAAATGCTACCTGCACATAGTCGAGTTCATGCTGAATCCTCTCCACCACGCTGCGCGCATTTTCCAGATTGTTCGACTTTGCCTGAAACTCAAGAGTCTGACAACAGTCGGCAAGTTTTGTTGCTCCGAGATTGCGCGCACTTCCCTTGAGCGTATGCGAAACCATTTGCACGGTTAGTGCATCCTGTGCGGCCACCGCTTCCGTCAGCGACGTCATTCGATCCGGACTGTCGCGGAGAAACACCTCGGCAAGTTCAATCAGTAACGAGTCTTCGCCATCGCTCACTTCGCGCAATTCCTTCACTCGATTTTGATCGAGAAAGTGCAACGGCGAAACACTCACCGGCGACTGTTCTTCAGTCAACACAGGAATCGGGATCACTGCCTCATTCTCGCTAAGATCCTCGGGCAGGACCTTTACCCATTTCTTCAACATCGCAAAGAGGGAATCTTTGTTGATTGGCTTGGGGAGGTAGTCATTCATGCCAACTGCAAGGCATCGATCTCGCTCACTCTGCAAAATACTCGCGGTCATGGCAATGATTACCGGTTGCTCGGCAAGCGAGTTGAGTAACCGAATCGCTTCTGTCGCTTCGAATCCGTCCATTTCCGGCATCATACAATCCATCAACAGTATGTCGAAGCGCTTCGTTGATATCGCCTCTACCGCCTCACGACCGTTGTTGGCTATTGACGGAGTGCAACCCATTTTCTGCAACATGCGAACAGCCACCTTCTGGTTCACAAGGTTATCCTCGACCAGCAGAATTTGAAGACTGCCAGGCAGGCGATGGATGGTCTTCCCTTTTTCGACCGACGCCATTTTCTGACGCTTGATATCCTCTTCCGATTGTTTCTCGAATACTGCCGTGAACCAGAACGTGCTTCCTTCGCCAACTACGCTATGCAGCCCGACGGTGCCGCCCATGAGTTCCGCAAGCTGCTTTGCGATCGCAAGTCCCAATCCCGTTCCGCCATATTTTCGAGTCGTTGATCCATCGGCCTGCGTGAATGGCTGGAACAACCGCTTCTGCGCGTCCTCAGGAATTCCGATCCCGGTATCAACCACCGAGAACCGCAATCCCACCCGGGTTCCCATCGGACGTTCGGCGGTGCACGTTATTGTGATGCTGCCCCGCTCTGTGAATTTGACTGCGTTGCCAATCAGGTTCGTGAGAATCTGACGGATCCGAACAGGATCACCACGAAGAAACTGCGGCACATCGTTGTGAATTTCCGTTGCGATCACGACGCCCTTCTGCTGGGCTTTGCTGTTGAGCAGATCGCGTGTCTCAGAGGCGATCTTACGAATGTCGAGATCGATCAGTTCGAGTTGGAGCTTGTTTGCCTCGATCTTTGAGAAATCCAGAATGTCGTTGATAATCGTAAGAAGTGTTTCGCCACTCGAATGAATGGTCTCGGCAAAATCGGCCTGCTCCTCATTGAGTGGAGTATCGAGCAACAACTCGGTTAGCCCGAGGATGCCATTCATCGGTGTGCGAATCTCGTGGCTGACATTGGCAAGAAATTGTGTCTTCGCAACATTGGCCGCCTGCGCTTCAAGCAGCGCCTTCTTCAGTTCCTTGGTCCGCTCCTGAACAAGCGCCTCAAGATTCCGGTTGTGCTCGTGAATCTTCCAGTACAACGCGGAATTCTCGAGCGCATTCGCGGTAATGAACAACAAGATGGAAAGCAGGCTCAACGTTCCATCGTTGAGCTGCGCGTCCTTCTCGTCGATGACGCCGACAAACATCCCGAGCACGCGATCACGTGTCGCAATGGTATGCAGAATCGCCTGTTGACTCCCCTGCTGCGTTGGAACGAGAACTGCCTTGTTATGGCTCAGGGCGTAGGCAAATGTTCCCTGGCTGGTTTGATACTCAACTTCGTCTTCAAAGTACTTCTGCATTGTAACAGGCTCACAATCAATCAGCTTAAACTCCACATCGTCTTCTTCGACAATGAAGAATGCCGCGGCCCGAAACTTGATCAGCCGTAACAGGTGGTGTCTCGTCCCCTCAAGAGTACTCGCGGTGTCCCAGTCCACGTGCGAACTGCTGTGCAACTCGCCCATCGATGAGACCAGCTCCATCGCATCGAGGTTCCAGCGATTAACTTCGTCGAGATAGTTGATGCGAGACTCCAGCGACTCGATGTATTCGGCAACTTCAATCGTCAGCGGCGAGCTGATGGGTCGTTGTGATGAAAGGTCTGCCATGATGGTCTGCCAGTTAGAGGATGAATTTTACTGCTTCTTTGAACTGACGATCAATTTGCTCAAACGTTGGTGCCAGAACACTTACCGGCAACGCGAGCCGTTCCCATGCTTCCTGATTGAGCGGTGGAACGAGTCGCTCTCCGCTGCTTCCCAACTGCATTGCATGCGATATCACGTCGGCGGCATGCACAATGGCTGTCTCAACAGGAAACCGCGTTGCCAAGTCCGGGCGGTGATGATACGCCACCACTTCATCGAGGTAGTGCGGAAGTTTCCATGCCTGCAACAATCCGCGGCCAACGGCGGCATGATCGAATCCAATCCGCTCGGCCTCAACGATGTACAACAGTTGATTGATTTCTTTCGCCCGGAGAATCGTCTCACGTGAGAGATCGGGTATCTTCATGTACATGACGAGGCGGCCGATGTCATGCAGGATGCCGGCTACAAAAAACCGTTCGACGTTCATTTCCCGGCGGAATGTGCCGATTGTTCTCGCCGCAATGCCAACACCGATGCAGTGTTTCCAGAAATTCTCCATGTTTACAAGATCGGTCGGGATGCCTTTGAACAGCTTGATGATTGATGTTGCGAGTGCAAGATCGCGCAGCTGCTGCGTGCCGACAATGCTGATGGCTTTCGAGATCGACTCGATGCGTTGTGGAAAGCTGAAGAAAGCGCTGTTGACCACCATGAGCAACCGGGCCGTAAGGCCGGCATCCTCCCCGATGATTTTTCCAATCTCGTTCATCGATGAACGCGGATTGTTCACTGCTTCGCGTAAAAATTGTGGGAAGCGAAGAAATCTCAACGTATCCCTTCAACAGATCATTCGGACTAGTTATCACTTGAGACTCCTTGCATGTGCTGGTTTACATAACGGAGAACGGAGAGGCGAAAAAGCTCCTGCATGATCGGCAGCTGCAGGTCTGCGTGCCGGAAGAGATCTGCACAATAGCTCTCAGCTTTCGCCAGAACTTCGGGCTCAAGGTTTTGCGTGGCCTGGGCGGCAATCTCTTCTCGATTCACCCCGATGATATCCGCGTCCGTTATGCCCCACTGCTTCAGAATCTTCAAATGCTTTTCGCTGATCTCCAACCCACCTTTGAGCAGCACTCTTCCATTCCGATCGACGACATCGGCAGAGAGCACCATGCCTGGTTGTATTTCATCTAAATTTAGTTTGCCCATGTTTTACCCTCGTGCTGATCAGTTGTCACGTTTGAATTGTTTCGCTATTACCGAAAGTGAAGTCCCGCAATTGGTTCGCGAGTGAGTGAACAGAAGCAACCCGTCGGGTGGCATTCCGGCATGGACGAGCATCTTTTGCCATTGGTATCCCACCAAATGAACTTCGGTATCCGCCAAAAAATCTTCTTTTGTCTTCCATTCCTTGCCGCAGCAAGAGCACCGCTTAAACATCATCATGAGAACTCTGAGATTATCCAATCAGAGCGGGGCAAAGGATATGCCATGGGGAACGCTGTGGGTATTCAGTCAGGAGGGTGGAATTATCCCGCTTTCGCGGGTTTCATGGTTTGGACCAACTCCGCAAATTCCGCACGATGCAGAATATTGTGCAGGTGGTTGGCCACTTCTCAGGTAGGATCGTATTCCAGCGAGACCAACGTCGAGGCGCCGCAGGCACAGATAAACTCAATCGCTGTAATCGTGTCGCCATCACGGTGCATAATCACGGTTGGCTGATCAACTGAAGAATGCGAAACATCGATGGTCTGGGTGCCGGTACAGGAGATATGCCTGGCTTTAATCAGGTTGCCGCGCCGCACCCCGGCAATTCCTACGCGATTGTAGTTGAGCAGTTCTGCAAAATCGGACTCTGACGCGTGGTTCATGGGCAACTCCAATTCGTGAGCATCAACATGCAGGAGGACCCGTTTCAAGCGAGATTCCCCTGCTCTCCATCCACCACTCCGCCGTTGACCGTACCATTTCATCATCATCGGACGCGTATTTCGCAACAAACTCGGGCACACGTACATCATCGACCGACGACAACAACTCGATTGTACGCGTGCGGGACCATGGATCGGGATCGCGCATCAATGCGGCGAGCATTTCGATCGCCCGCTGCCCATCCAACACAAACAATGCTTCAAGAATCACCTGACGCGTTCGCTCCTCTGCGCCAGACCATTCTTTAGCAACAACATCAAACGCCCGATGAATTTCTGAAGCTTTCTGCATCTCGTTGCCAACTTGTGGCGCCAAGGCCGAGCGTACAGCGATCGCTTTGAGGATCATTATCATGTGTTTCTTGATGGCAGCGGGCGCCGAATTCAGTTTCTCGGTGATGACCTTGAACGTGTCCTCCCGCGATTCCAGTACGTTGAAAAGGACGATGTCGACATACTCCGAGGTTCCAAGAGCTTCGAGAAGACCTTGTGTAACGCTCGAATCAGGATTATTGGCCAACACTTTCACGGCATTCAAGCACACACGCAGATCCGGGTCAAAGAGCAGCTCCAGCAGATCCTGGACGGACGCTCCGGGAATTTCCATGGGAAGCTGAAGTTT
>CAYJNF010000133.1:0-8811 GCA_964370915.1 uncultured Chitinophagales bacterium | reverse complement strand
GTGCAACAGCTTGCCAGAATTGTTCGAGCATATCTTTTTCTGATGCAGAAACGAATTCTATCATGCCATCGTCTGAAGAAAAGCTTCCCTGTGCCTCTGGCGCAAACCACACCTTGCCGTGATGTGAATCGGGGTTGAGCATTCCGATGGCTATGATGTGACCGGTAAGCGGGGTGAGGGCGAGTTTCTGAATTGCTTCGACGCGCTCTTCGTCAGTTTTGGAGAACTTGAGCAGGTACTCTTGCTGCTTCTCGTCGAAACTGTCGAGAGGGTAGCCGAGTGTTTCGATATCAAAGACAACGCGGTTCATGGTTCCTCCTCATCAGGATTTTCACGCAGGAGCTGTTTGGTTACGTGCGCAATCACATCCCATGTGAATCCTCGCCGGCTCAGGAACGCGGCGAGTTTCATCTTTGTCTTTTGGGGATCATTCCGTGTTTTGCTGGCCCGCTTAAGAAAAGTCCGTGCGGCCTGTGCGGCAGCGTCTTCCTGACTTGTCTCTCCATACAGTTCGGTAAGAACAGATTCGATGACATCCTTTTTCACACCAAGAAGAAGTAACTTCTGCTTCAACGCGAGGGTGCCTTTGGGTCGCAGGAGGTTTTGGTGTCGGATGTAACTGCGGGCAAACTCCGCGTCGTTGAGATATCCCAACGCCTGGAGTTGTTCGATGGTCTGCGCAATTTCCTCGTCGGCGAATTCCTTCTCGCGCAGCTTGTCGCGGATTTCCTTTTCGGTACGCTGCCTGCGACCAAGAAATCGAAGCGCGACGCTTTTTGCTCCCTGAAGCTCTTCGGTGGCCCGAAGCGCCTTGAGTTTGTCTTCGCCAATTTCGTCGCCAGTGCGAATGCCAAACCGCAACAGTGTTTCAGCGCTTATGCCGATCAGAAAATCGCCGTCCGCGTAGAGATTCTTGCGTGTTGGATTCTTCTGCTGGTTTTCAATCTTCGTGATTCGCATGACATCATCCCGCATGAGTTGGGAGGACCATCGCTGGAAACAACACAGGATGACTACGCGCAACGGCAATCATCCTGTCTGTTGGATCATTAACTCTTTTTTGATGGTGGAGCGGGCTTTGCTGTTTGTTGCGGTGCTGCAGCCGGCTTGGCAGGAGGCGCTGGTGCTGCAGTCTTTGCCTGCCCGGGTTGACCATTGCCATTCGCGGATTGGGCACCGTTGGAGCCGGTGAGGCCAAGCTTCTTTCTCATCTCGGTGTCGATTTCTTTGGCAATGTTCGGGCTGTCTGTCAAGAACTTCTTCACAGAATCGCGGCCCTGTCCGATCCGTTCTTCCTTGTACGAGAACCATGAACCGGATTTTGCAATCAGGTTGTGCTCAACGGCCGTGTCGATCAGGTCGCCAAGACGCGAGATTCCTTCGTTGTACAGAATATCGAACTGCGCCTCGCGGAAGGGTGGGGCGACTTTGTTTTTCACGACTTTCACTCGTGTCCGGTTGCCGACGACATTTGTTCCGTCTTTGATTGCTTCAATGCGTCGCACATCCAGGCGAACCGACGCATAGAACTTCAGCGCATTGCCGCCCGTTGTGGTCTCAGGATTGCCGAACATGACGCCTATCTTCATGCGCAACTGGTTCGTGAAGATGACGGATGTTTTTGATTTGCTGATGGCCGACGTCAGTTTTCGCAGCGCCTGCGACATGAGGCGCGCCTGCACGCCCATGCTCGGGTCGCCCATTTCGCCTTCGATTTCCGCACGTGGAGTCAATGCTGCAACCGAGTCGATGACAATAACGTCGAGGGCCCCGCTGCGCACGAGCGTTTCGGTAATTTCAAGTCCCTGCTCACCAAACTCCGGTTGTGAAAGCAGAAGATTGTTCACATCAACACCCAACTTCTTCGCGTAGGCCATATCGAGAGCGTGCTCTGCGTCGATGAATGCGCAGATGCCGCCGTTCTTTTGTGCCTCAGCGATGATGTGCAAGCACAGGGTTGTCTTACCTGACGATTCCGGTCCGAAGATTTCAATCACGCGTCCGCGCGGAATGCCCCCGATGCCCAGTGCGGCATCAAGGGAAATGGAACCCGTCGAGATAACCTCGACTTGCTGAATGGGACCCTCTCCTAAGCGCATCACCGATCCTTTGCCGTGCTGCTTCTCGATCTGGTCGATCGCAATTTTCAGTGCCTGGTTTCTTGATTCTCTGTCGTCAGCCATGGTTTTCCCTAATGAAATTGTGTGAGTATAGCTTTGAGTTCTCGTTGAAGGCGCGGCACATTGTTGCTGCTGATTTTCCAGACAAAATCGAAGTCGATGTCAAAGTATTCATTGCGGCGTCGAGCATGTGTTCCAATCTCGCTCTATCCGAGAGCTTGCCTTTCATAGACTAATTGTTTGTCATGTTCCACATAGGCGCGCACATGTCTTGATAATCCCCGATCTGAGATCAAATCCACTTCCCGACTCAGCATGTCTTCGAGGTCCAATTTCATTCGAACGAATTCGAGTCCGATGAATTGAGAGTAGTCCAAGTCGACTAGGATGTCCACGTCACTATCAACCTGAGCGTGTCCGCGAGCAAAAGAGCCGAAGAGATATGCCCGGACGACCGGCTTATCCGAAAAGAAGGCTCTTATTTTTTTATCGTCTCTTTGTCAAGCATGAAAAGAAAAGGCTTTTACTTGCGTGTGCACCGATCCGCTGGATTTCAACTCGCTCTTCACGAGCGCAAGTTCAGAAATTGTCGTTGGATGGCTCACAAAGGTAATTGATTCCATTGTTCGAAGCAAGTCTCGCATGTTGTGCTGCGATTTCACGCGGCCAATAGTAACATGCGGATGAAATCGTTTCTGTTCTTTCTCAAAACCGAATGTTGTCATGAGTGCATCAATCGATTCTGCCAACTGAACAAGAATGGAGTTTGGTTCATCAACACCAACCCAAACGATTCTTGGCTCACGCTTGTTCGGAAAACATCCAACACCGGAATAGGTTACCCGGAACGCAGGAACGTTCGTTGCGAGAGATTCAAGTGCGGTGACGATGGAAGGAACCTGATGGTCGGGAGTGTCGCCCAGAAACTTCATGGTGATGTGAAGCTTGTCGATCTGTTCCCACCGGACATTCGCATTTGCCGACTTCATCTCGCGAACAACTCCGGAGATTTGTGTTTTGATCTCTGTGGGAATAGGAATTCCGATAAACAGGCGAACAGTAGCCATCGGACGACCGGACTATTCAATCTTCAGAAGTTTTCGGCGCAGCAGTTCCAATGCCGCCTGCGCAGCGCGTTCTTTCACTCTGCGTCTATCGCCTCCGAACTGGAACCGCGTGGCGAATGTGCTCTCCGCATCGGAGTAGCCAATCCAGACGAGTCCGATGGGTTTTGTGGATGTTGCGCCGGTCGGGCCTGCAATGCCCGTGGTCGAGAGCCCGATATCGGTGCGGGCGACTCGGCGGATGCTGGAGGCCATTGCCTCGGCAACCTCTCGGCTCACTGCGCCATGCTGTTCAAGCAGCAGTGACGGAACGCCAAGGACATCCACCTTCGATGGGTTGCTGTAGGTAACGAGACCTTGCTGGAAATAATTCGAGCTTCCGCTCACGTCGGTGATCCTGTCTGCGACCAGGCCCCCGGTGCACGATTCGGAAACAGCGATCGTCAGTTTCTTCGCTGTCAGAAGATTGCCAACGGTCTCTTCCAGTTCTTCGAGGTTCGTTCCGTAAATGTACTTCTGCACGCGTACGCGGATGCGTTGCTCCACTTCGGATAAAAGTTTCTCCACCGAAGTTTCATCGCTCCCGTGAACGGTAATTCTCATGCGAACGCCCGTTGGAGAGGGAAGGAATGCGAGCTTCGCCCCCTGCAAAATCTCGTCAAGGTCGCCGAGATGGTTTGCCAGCATGCTCTCAGGAATCCCCGACGTGCGCAGCGTGAGATGCCGGATCACGGAGTCCTTCACTTTTGTCGCGAGGAAGGGTATGATGTTTCCGTCCACCATCTCTTTCATTTCGAACGGCACGCCGGGCAACACGTAAAAATATTTTCCTTCCTCTTCTCCCAAAGGGACGGATTCCCGAAACAACATGCCGCCGGCTGTGCCCAGCGGATTGGGAACAAGCCGCGCCTTGCGGGGGAACATAGTTTGCTCTTCGTACGATGGCGACCACTGCCGATTCCATTTCTTCATCAATTCCTGAATGTGGCTCTTGATTTCTTCATTCGGAACCAGATCGGAATCGAAGAATGTGCAGACGGCTTTCTTCGTGATGTCGTCGTGTGTCGGTCCAAGTCCGCCCGTGACGATGACGACGTTGTTGCGCTTCCACGCAACGTCAAACGTCTCAAGAATTTCCTGCATGTCATCGCCAACAGTCGTCATGCGGTCGACGCGCACGCCAATGGCATTGAGTTGCTCGGCAATGTATGCCTGGTTGGTATTGATAATCTGCCCGATGAGCAGCTCATCGCCAATTGTTATGATCTCAGACTTCATTCTATACCAAATTGGGAAAGAACTGAATGACAAGCGCCATGACAAGCCGGGCGGCAATGTTTGCGTAGATTCCCGCCACCACATCATCCAACATAATTCCCCAGCCGTTGGGCAAACGTTCCATCTGCCGGGCCGGATACGGCTTGATGATATCAAAGATTCTGAACAAGACAAACGCCACGGCAACAGAAAGGAGAGAGGGAGAGATCGCGAACATGGAAATCCACATCCCGACAATCTCATCGATAACGACGATTGACGGATCCGCTGTACCGTGTGCATCTTGGTGCAATTGATCCTTCAGACGTCTCGCCATTTGTGTGAGGCGATCGCCCTCCACTTCGGCAACCCGTGCCGATGTAACGATGCCGGCTGCGATGCCCACAAGTATTGCAAGCAGCAGAACAATCGAATTGGAGAATGAGGGGATGAGAAAGAAGAGTGCGCCGACGAGTGACCCGAATGTGCCGGATGCCCACGGGATGTATCCGGAGTAGAAACCTGTCGCAATGAATCTGGCGAGGAAGGGAATACTGGGCTTGCCGGTTTCTGAGCTACGTTCGTCGTGATCGGAACTGCTCATAGAGTTCTTTCAAAAAAGTTCTATTGTCGAAGAGATACCCGATCCCTGTTCCGACTGTCGAGAGTGTTACGAGCAACATCATCCCGAAGAGCACAAGCGGCTGCATCAACAAATCGATTGTCGGGCCAAACTCCTCGTACACCGGAGGAATACTGCGTGCCACATACAATATCAGAATGTAATAGATAACAACAAACTGCCCGAATGTTTTGGCTTGTGCCGTCTTCGAGGTCACAATAGGCTGATTCCGGTATTCCGCATAGCTCCGCAATCCGGTAATCAGGAAATCACGCACGATAACAATCCACGCCATCCACGCATCGATTAATCCGAGACTCACGTACACAAGAAAGGCGGCAGAGGTGAGCACTTTGTCGGCGAGCGGGTCGAGGAATTTTCCCCAGCGCGAAATGTAGCCGTACTTTCGAGCAATCCAGCCGTCGTACCAATCCGTCAGCGCGGCGATGACAAAAATGAGAAGGGCAAGCTGTTTGTAGAGCGATGAATCGGAAAGGATGAATCCGGCAAACACGGGAGTCAACAGAACGCGCAACAGCGTCAGTTGGTTGGGTGCATTGAGTTCAATCGAAACTTTCCGCATGGAGGCGGGCACTGAACAGTGAAAGGAAAAAAAAAGCCATCAGCAGTGTGGTGATGGCTTCAGAAAACTGAAGTACCGGATGAACCTTACGCGGCCTTCGCAACCTTGTTGCTCTTGATGCAAGCGGCACAGACGCGCATCCGCGTGGTCCGACCCTCCACCTTTGCACGCACCGACTGCAGGTTCGGCAACCAGCGCCGACGTGTTGTGTTGTGTGCGTGGCTGATGTTGTTGCCACTCACCGGCTTCTTGCCGCAAATATCACAGACTTTTGCCATTGACGAATTCCTTGTTTGAATTTACTGCGAAAATATAGGCAAAAGTTGAATTCCGTGCAATTAAAATTCTTTAAAGAGATCGGCGATTCATCAAAACACGGAAAGCCCGCGCGGGTCGGGCTTTCCGTACTACGATCTTGAGATTGCCTGCGCTTCTAACGCAAGTACACCATTTTTCGCGTTTCCGTCCGGTCGCCAATCTGCAAACGGTAGAAGTACATTCCGGTCGGATTGCTGGAGGCATCCCACGTTGTTCTGTAGGAACCCGGTTCCATACTTGCATTGACGAGCGTGCTCACCTCCTGACCGATCATGTTGAAGATGCGGAGCGACACTCTTGACTCAGATGGAACCGACCATTCGATTGTCGTGCTCGGGTTGAATGGGTTGGGATAATTCTGCGACAGAGACATTTCGCTCGGGAGATACGATGTCTGCGATACACTTGTGAGCGGGCCTTTGACCATGACGTCATCCAGAAAAACAGCAAAGCCATCGATGCTTACATCAGTCAGATAGCGGAATGCGACAAACAAGTCGTTACCCGCGGCAACTCCGACATGGAACGCATATCGTTTGAAGACACCATAAATGGAGTTTGTGTTGTTCCACGTAACGGTCGACAGATGGAATGCGATATTGGCGGGCAGCGAATCCTGCGTATCCATCCAGACATCGAGCGTGTCATAGTAGTAGGTGCCGGTCGTTCCGCCATTGCCCCCGATTGCCCAGAAGACCAGAGAGTCATTGGCTTCGATGCTTCGAATGCGTTTTGTAACAAGCCAGGTATCCGCACGTCTCAGGTTGCCGGTCACGGTGTCGACTCCTGCATACCAGGTAACGTGCGCCGACTTCGCGCTGTTGCGCGCAACGCTTCTGCGAGGCTCGGCAATGCCGGCAACCACCGTCCCCGTGTCCGCCACGAACCAATCTCCAGCAGGATCTATGATGAACGGCGCCAGATTCCATTTCGACCAACCGGTAGGAAGATGAGCGCTGTCGGACGTCTCAAATCCCTCCTGGAGTTTTATCTGTCCAAAAGAGAGTGACGTCAACATTAGACACAAAGCAACAACCAGGAGCAGTTTATTCATGACATCTCCTAACTGATTTGTTATTGAGTGAGGTAGACCTGTGAATTCCAACCCTGCGTGCGTTTAATGTACATGTCGCAGCGGGAATTGTCAAGAAAATCTCTTCGAAATGATGGCGCCTGTGATGAGCATCGCAGGGGCAGATGAGGTGAGGAGATTGGTGATGGGGACTCACCATTTAAGCTTGTGAGCAGCATTGTTGGTTCAACGCGTTTCACAAAAAAGATAGCCTCTCTTCCTTCGACGGAAACTCATCGACACGCACCAGCCAAGCTACATACAGAATGTTTTCTTTTTGGCAAACAAAGCAAGATACTCGCGGAAGAAGAATACTCGATTTCGTTTTCCTATATTCGACTGTTTGAGAATTCCAAGTTTGACGAAATCTTTAACCAACTCATTGGCAGTAGGAACTGAGACCTTCAGTCTTTCTGACACATCGGCAACGGTCGTTGCTGGCATGGAGTACAGTGTCATCATCAACTCTTTCGCTTTCGGTACCTTTCTCCCGAGAGTGAGGAGCCTCTTTCCTTCAATTTCCTCGCGCAATTTCAGTATATGCTCGAAGGTCCTTACTCCCTCGATGCAGGTCTCCGTTACGCTGACAAGGAAGAATTTAACCCATTGGGCGAGGTTGTTTGAAGTTCTCGCCAACATCAGGTTGTCGTAGTACAGATTCTTGTGCTTCTCCAGATATGCTGACAGATATAAGGTGGGCTTAGCAAGAAGTCGCTCTCCCACGAGGTACAGTGTTATGAGCAAGCGACCAATTCTTCCGTTGCCATCAAGGAACGGATGAATTGTCTCGAATTGATAGTGTGCTATGGCGATACGCACCAACGGGGGAACGTCAATGGAAGTGTTGTGAAGGAACTTTTCGAGGTCCCCCATTAAGCCGCCAATCTCGGTGTGGAATGGGGGTATAAACACAGCGTCCTTGATTGAAGAGCCACCTATCCAGTTCTGACTGGTGCGAAACTCACCCGGCATTTTTTCTGCGCCTCTCGTCCCTTTCAGGAGGATGTTGTGCGTTTCTCTCAGCAATCGGGTAGAGACGGGAAGCCGCTGCAATTGGTCCACTGCAAAGTTTATCGCATCGATGTAGTTTTGAACCTCCTGCCAGTCGTTTCGTTTTTCTGGTGTTACATCCTCTTCCTTCAGGATTGCATCTTCCACTTCGGTCCTTGTTCCTTCGATTTGGTTTGATGTTGTAGCCTCCTTTGTTACGTGCATCCTTATGAAAAAATCAACGTCGGGGACATAGAGAGAAAAGGCGTTCAGTTCTCCCAATTTGCGAGACGCTTCTGCAAGAAGAGTGTTCAGGGATGGATCTGACCAAACCCACTCGATATTAATTTCTGATGGAGTAAAGCTTTTGTACTGGAATTGTTGAACATAACTTCCAGATTTATAATTACTTAGATCCAATTCAATCACCTTTATTAGGGATGCGGGATAATTAAACTTGACGCACTAAACTTAATTAAGAGTTCCGCTTATTTCAAGTTATTGCACCCGCAAAGAGGCAATACTAAATTGATTTTTTTTGGAGAAAAAGGAACCTGAAGAAACGTGTGCACAACTCCATCCATGCTCCCGAGAGTTGAGTCAGGAATGTAGCTTCCTCTTTGCCTGCCGCACTGCTTTACGGGCAGGAAGTCCTTTCTTCATTACATCTGTCTTTTGAGATTCGCTGTTCACCCTTTCAGCCCGGATACGCTCCAGCAATTCCGACGCAGGCGGGTTATTCGGGTCTTGCGGCACAAGCTCACCGCGAAAGGCTTTTGCTAATA
>CAYJNF010000132.1:0-8838 GCA_964370915.1 uncultured Chitinophagales bacterium | reverse complement strand
GTGTAACGAGGATGTCCGTGCTGACCTACAGCGTAACCCCCGACGATAAGATAGCGAACGTCAAACGCGTTTAATGACTCGATAAACTCTTTGTAGTCGTCCGTAAGATCCATACCGCCGAAGGGAATACTCTCTACGGATTTGGTGGACTGCTTCAAACCGCTCTTCCGGCGAACGCGAGAGCCAGTACTCGAGGTCGAGCCTGTCTTGGTCTTCGAGCTTGACGATGCGCGCGGCGGGCGCGATACGCCGCTTTTTTGTTTTCGTTTCATTCATTCATTCCTCCAGAAAAACCTGCAACTCAAAAGATCTTCTTAAACAACTTCAGCCCAACGTATTTCATCATCCATCCATAACTCCAACACTCTACCAAGTAAGGAAAGTGAGACCCTTCGTTCCACTCAGGGTTGAGATTCAAGAAAATCTCCAACCCTCAAAATCGTCGCTTCATCAAACTGTTTGCCGAGAAGCTGCACGCCTATGGGCAAGCCCGTGCTGTCAGTCCCGCACGGGACGCTGATGGCCGGAATGCCCGCAAGGTTCGCCGACACGGTGTATATGTCCGATAAGTACATTGCCAGTGGGTCGTCGATCTTCTCGCCGAACCTGAACGCTGTCGTCGGCGCAGTCGGCATCAGGATACAATCGACCGTCCTGAACGCATTGAAAAAATCATCCTGAATCAGGCGGCGAACTTTCTGCGCTTTCCGATAGTATGCATCGTAGTATCCTGCCGAAAGAACATACGTGCCCAGCATGATTCGCCGTTTCGTCTCTGCACCAAACCCTTCACTTCTCGACTTGACATACATTTCAGTCAAATCCCTGGCACCCGGGGAACGATAGCCGTACCGGGCGCCGTCGTAACGCGCGAGATTGGATGAGGCTTCCGCAGTCATCAAGATGTAGTATGCGGAGATGTTGTATGCAGAATGCGGCAATCCAACTTCGATCATCTCGGCGCCGGCTTCTCTCAATGTCTCAATGCTCTGCTCAATCGCGTGACGGACCTCGACATTCAGTCCTTCGGCAAATGCTTCACGCGGCAAACCGATTTTCAATCCCTTCACGTCGTTATTCAAAAAGGAAATGTACTCAGGCACAGGAATTCTTGCGGATGTCGAATCCATCTCGTCGTGTCCGGCGATGACTTGCAGAACTCGTGCCGCATCGGCAACGGAGTTGGCAAACGGACCAATCTGGTCGAACGAGGACGACAGCGCGACCATGCCGTAGCGCGACACGCGGCCATAGGTCGGCTTCAGTCCGACAACGCCGCAGAACGACGCGGGCTGACGAATCGAGCCGCCCGTATCGGTGCCAAGCGCTGCATGCGCCATCCCCGCAGCAACAGCAACACACGAGCCGCCGCTTGAACCGCCGGGAACTCTCGTTTCATCAACTGGATTGAGGACCGGACCGTATGCCGAATTCTCGGTGGAAGAGCCCATCGCAAATTCGTCCATGTTCGTTTTGCCGATGATCACTGCATCCTCATCAAGCAGACGCTGAACGGCGGTCGCGGTGTAGATCGACGAGTAGTGCTCAAGAATCTTTGATCCGCACGTCGTCGTTGAGTCCTTCAGATTCAGGACATCCTTTATTGCGATCACCATGCCGGCAAGTCTGCCCGCGGTTCCTGCCTCCAGCTTCCGGTCAACGGTCCGCGCCTGAGCACGCGCGCGATCGGTCAGAACGCAGAGATACGCGTTCAAGTGCGTCTGCCGCTCAATCTCGCTAAGGAGTCTTTCGGTCTCTCGCTCAACCGTAGTTCTTCCTTCCTCAATCGCGCGGCGGATGACCTCGAATGTGGTATGGTGTTTCAACGTAAATATGTCTGACAGAAATGAAGGAACAACATTACAGGGCAGCCGGTCGATATGCAAAGCCAGGTCGGTTACTGACCTGGCTTTGAATCGTGATGCGAATCGACTTTTGCATCCACCTTCGTCGCGTTCTCAATGTCTGTCTGAATTCCGCGCATCGCTCGCTTGAATTCCCCAATCCCTCTGCCGAGGCTCTTCCCGATTTCAGGAAGTTTCTTCGGCCCGAAGAAGATGAACACGACAAAGAGAACAACGAGCAGTTCTGTACCGCCGATGTTCTCAAACATGTCTCATTCTCCGATTATTTCTTCGTCGCGTCGTCGATTTTCTTGACTTCGTTCGTCACTTCGTCCTGCACATCGCGCGTCGCTTTCTTGAACTCACGGATGCCCGTGCCAAGCCCCTTTGCCAGCTCGGGAATCTTCTTTGCACCAAAGAATACAAGAATCACCAGCACAATCAGGATGATTTCTGTCGCACCAAAATTTCCCATCATCTATCTCCTTTCTAACTCGGCGGCCAGCCCTTTCGGCTCACCGACTACAACATGTTCAATAAGTGATCTAAAAATCTTCTGTCCGTCAGTATGTCGCAATACGGGATCGGACGCCCGCTCCGGATGTGGCATCATCCCCATCACATTGCCATCCTCGTTGATGATGCCTGCAATATTCGAAAGTGATCCGTTGGGATTCGCGTCCTCCGCTATTCCGCCTTCGCTGGTACAATATCGGAAAATAATCTGATTATTGCTTTCCAGTTGTGCCAACGTTTCCGGGTCGGTGAAGTAGTTGCCATCGCCATGGGCAATCGGGATGCTTAGGACTTCTCCGGGAGCGCAGTCATTCGAGAATCGCGTTGTGGCGTTTTCCACCCGCAGATTCACGAATTTGCACACGAAGCGAAGAGAGGTGTTCCTTAACAGCACCCCCGGGAGCAGACCTGATTCGACAAGAATCTGAAATCCATTACAAATGCCCAGAACGGTGCCACCGTCTCTGGCAAAGCGTACAACCTCTTTCATCACCGGAGAGAAACGGGCAATTGCACCGCACCGAAGGTAATCGCCATAGGAAAATCCACCGGGGAGAATTATGACATCCGAGTTCTTGAGGTCGGCATCTTTGTGCCACAAAAACTCCGCGTCCTGATGCATAACGTGCTTGCACACATGGTAGGCGTCGTGATCGCAATTGGAACCCGGAAACACAACAATGCCAAAGCGTACCTTCCTGCTCATGCCGCTTTTTCCGCGCTCATCATTCACAGCTTTTCCACTTCAAAATGGAAATCCTCCATCACCGGATTTGCCAGCAGCTTCACGCACACCTGTTCTGTCACGGAACGGGCGGCGGCTTCATCCTGGGCATCGACTTTCATTTCTACGTACTTCCCCATGCGCACATCGCGGACAGTGCCAATGTTCATCGTCCCGATGGCGTGCTCAACGGCCTTGCCCTGCGGGTCAAGGATCGACTTGCGGAGTGTTATTGTGATTTTCGAAAGAAACATATTCGTCAGATGTCTACTGATGTTGGTTCGGCCGCTTCCTCTTCTTCCAGCTTCTGGTGATGGTGGATGAGGTTCTTGATAGTGCTGCCGATGTACCGAACAATGCCCAGCGCGATGAACAAGCCAAACAGCGGAAGGATGGCCGATGGTCCCGTCACCGCAGCCACAACGACTGCAAGAACAGCAAAAACAAATTTCCACGGCTCTCTTCGGATTGCGCGTCGGCTGATCTTCGGCAACGTGTCATACTTCACCTTGCTGACCATGAGAAGGGCAAGGATGACGCAAATCCAGGGAAGAAATTTTTCCGCCGTGGGTTCGAGACGTCCGGTCACATCACTGACGTACGTAATAACAAACGCTGCCACGGTGAGTCCGCTGGCGGGAATTGGCAGACCAACGAAATGGTCTTTGTCAAATCCAACAAGTTGTGTATTAAACCGCGCTAATCGCAATCCACCAAACACCATTAGGAGCGAGCTTATGAGAATGCCGAACGTTCCGAGCGATTGCAGAGAGATTTGATATGCCAAAAACGCAGGCGCGGTTCCGAACGAAACAACATCGGACAGTGAATCAATCTCCACTCCAAACTCGGAAGATGACTTCGTGAGTCGAGCCATCATGCCGTCCAGTGCGTCGAACGCGGCGGCAAGAAAGATCAGCCACGCAGCAGGAATGAACTCGCCCTGGGTGGCATAGAGGATGGAATTGAATCCACAAAACATGTTGAGAACAGTGAACAGGCTGGGGACTACGGCTCGTGTGATTCTCATTGAGTGATTTCCAGTGTGGGGTTTAAGAAAGTACCGCAACCACAGTTTCACCCGCGATTGTTTTATCGCCTACCTTCACCTTCACCTGTCCATTCGATGGCACAAAGACGTCGACGCGTGAACCAAACTTAATCATCCCGAACCGTCCGCCAGCAATGGCCGTATCACCAACGGCAATGGGAGCGACAATTCGTCGGGCAACAAACCCGGCAATCTGTTTGAAGAATACCTTGCTCCGCGAATTCTCAACGCCGATGTGTGTTCGTTCGTTCCGCAATGAGGACTTCTCTTCGTAGGCAACGAGGTACTCACCGGGGATGTGTTTAAAGTACGCAACTTTGCCGTTAATAGGATATCGATTCACGTGGACGTTGAGTGGCGACATGAAGATTGACACTTGAATGGCGTTCTCTTTCAGGAACTCGCCCTCAAACACTTCTTTCACAAGAACAACCGTCCCGTCAGCCGGAGAGATGACGAGACTGTTATCCTGCGGAGTGGTTCGGTCGGGATCGCGAAAGAAATTCAGTGTAAACAAGAACAGAGAGAGGAGCAGCCCAATCAACGTAAAGCGGAGTGGTTTCCAATCAACGTAATTCCAACTCAGCAACAGACCTATGATAACAAAGGCGAGAATGGTGAAGAATACGTCGTAGCCATACTTGGTAATCAACAACTGGTTCCTTCAAACGGGTGGAATTCAGCGAAAACACGAAGCAAGGTAGCAAAAGAGGGTCTGAAAGTCAACGCAACGAAATCGGCGAGAACTCCATCGTTGTTTCCGGAAACAAGAAGCGTTCCGCCCATGCTCGCGCATGGACGGAACGCCGCAACATCGCTCACAGATTTTTTTCTACTTCACTCGAAACTCGATCCGACGATTGTTCGCTCTTCCTTCAGGCGTATCATTGGTGTCAATCGGTTCGTCCATTCCCCTGCCGCTTGCCGTTAGCCGCGACCCGTCGATTCCTTTTCTCACCAGCCACGCTCTGACTGCCTGGGCGCGTCTCAGGGAGAGACGATAGTTCTCTTTTGCCACTCCACGGTTGTCCGTGTGTCCGACAATATCAACCTTCAGTTCCGGACTCGCAACGAGGGCCTCGTAAGCACGGGTCAGGGTAAGTGCGGAGTTCCGGAGAACCTTGGAGCTGCCGGAAGCGAAGTTCACACCCTGAAGCACAACCGGCTTCCCGGCCTCAAGCACCATCGGCGCTTCGCCTCCACTCAAATCGTCTCGTGGATTCAAGGGATTCGTTCCTTTCAGAACCTCCGCGCCATCAGCAATACCGCCGCCGTCACTGTCGGCCCGCGACGGGTCGGTCTTGTGTTTTCGGACTTCATCGCCGTCGAACAGACCGTCGCCATCAGTGTCACCCTTGTTTGGATCGCATCGATACGACTTGACTTCATCCCAATCAGAAAGACCATCGCCATCCGAATCGGCCTTAAGAGGCTCAGTGTTGTACTTCAGTACTTCGTCCCCGTCGGTAAGGGTATCGCCATCGGTGTCGAGCTTCAATGGATCGGTCCCGTACTTGTTGATTTCGACTCCATCTGAAAGGCCGTCGCCATCAGTGTCGGTTTGGTTTGCATCGGTCCGATACTTGAGAATTTCGTCGCCATCACTGATGGTATCGCCATCGGTATCTGCCCTGAGCGGATCGGTCTTATACCGCCGCACTTCCTCGCCGTCCTTTATGCCATCGCGATCGGTATCCGGGTTGGTTGGATCGGTGGAGAGCCGCAGTTCCTGCGCGTCAGTCAGTCCATCTTCATCCGTATCATCCAGGTCGCCTGCGCCGATATAGAAGTTGATACCGGCCTTGACACTCCCGTACCAATCAGGGGTCTTCCATTTCCAGAATTCTGTTTTGTCATCCGTTACTCGTACGCCGGCTTCGACGGCGAATGTCATGTTCTTGCCAATGAATGTTTCGAATCCGACACCCACAGGAACATGAAAACTCACGACGCGTTTTGCATCCGGAAAATACGCGTTCGTTCCGTCGACGCGCTTGTATATCGTCACTCCGCCTCCGATGTACACATACGGAGAGAACGATTTTCCGGGAGCGAGATGGAACCATCCCATCAAATTCAGATTTCCGGCGCGAAGCTTCAGGTATTCACGCGGAATCTCAGGCACGTATATCGGACTCTGGAATGCTTTGAGTTCCTCGTATCCTCCCTGAAGCCCGATCGAAAAAGACGGCGTGCTTCCATACCGCAGGAACATATCTCCGCCGAAGCCGACCTTGCGCGTGTTCATATCATTGACCCAGAGATTTCCCCCACCGTGAAAACCAATTGACCAGCGGCCAACCGTACTCTGAGCATAACTTGAAAAGGAAAACAGCAATAGCAGAAATCCAAACAGAGTTTTCCGCATCACGATTATCTCCTATTGTTGGTATGGTGTCGAAAGATTACGATTGAAAAGTAGGGGAGGTTGGACTGTTATTTTGCGTCCAAGATATTAGAATCCAGGGCAAATGTCAACGAACTTTCGACGCTGAACGCCCGGGCGTGAGTGGCAACACATAGGCATTTTGAGTATCAGACGGAATACCCAGGCCCGCACAGATTGCACTCTTTAACGGAGAAGAACCATTTTACGCACAGAAACAAATGTTCCCGCCTGAATCCGGTAGAAGTACACGCCGCTGGGAAACCCGTTTGCATCCCAGTTTACACGGTACTCCCCCGGTTCCCTTGCTTTATCCACAAGCGTCGCCACTTCGCGTCCGAGAGCATCAAATACCTTGACCGTGACACGCCCGACCTCTGACCTCAGACTTCTGACCTCTGGCATTAGGTATTTGATCGTTGTTGTTGGATTGAATGGATTGGGGTAGTTTTGCTCCAGCCGAAAATCGGCCGGCGTCCCGGTTTGAGCAACATCGGTCGGCGATTCAAGTAGTCGGCGCTCGTACGCTCCGTTTCCATGTGTCGCTGCTCTTAGCATGCGGTTGCGCGAAGAAATTGTCAGGTCCATCACGATCACCGCTTCCGGCAGGCCGGATTGAAACTCCGCCCACGACGATCCGCCATTTGTCGAAACGTAAACGCCGATGTCATTTCCGACGTAGATAGTGCTCGAGCGAAGCGGATCAACCACAACTGCCGATGTCGGAACGTCCGGAAGCGTCGCGCCAATATCGGCCCAACTCTGCCCAAAGTCCGTTGATCGAAACACGTGCGAAGTCCCGTAGCCGGAAAATGCCACGTACACGGTGCCCGGCTGGGAAGGATCCACGTGAAGATCGACCGGATAGCGATCCGGCAATGTCCCGGTGACGTTCGCCCAGTTGGTGCCGCCGTTCGTGGATGCAAATAGTCGAGACCGCGAACTCACCGGTGCCGTTCCTGCGTACACCACATTCGGATCAGTTGGCGACACTGCGAGTGCAATCAACGGGTTGCCATCGAGCGCGACGTTACTCGGCGCAACCCAGCTGCCACCTCCAACGGTTGAGCGATACACCCTGTCACGTCCGGCATACATGATTCTTGGATTCGACGGCGACAACACAAACGGGGCAGCGAAGCTTGTTGGAAACGAGCTGCCCGGCACTCCGATTCCAAAGAACCCTCCGCCTCGATTCGTCGACTTCAGCAAGTTCAGGTTCTGCGACGTTCCGTACAGTGTGTCGGGGTTCGCGGGATGAACTGCCGTCCAGCATCCATCCCCGCCAATCACGCGTCGCCACGCCACACCGCTGTCGCGAATTGCAGTCGCGTTATCCTGCATGCCGCCCATGGCGAGCGTTGTGTCCATCGGCGAGCACGAGAAGCCGTTATAGAATTGCGTGGTCTGGTATCCACCATTACATCCGGAGAACGTCTCGCCGAAATCCGTCGTGCGAAAGATGCCGCCATCGTTCGCCAGATAAACCGTGTTGGGATTTGTTGGATGGATTGCGTACGCATGATGATCTGCGTGAGAGTAGTTCGACGGACCTTCCGGCCCGCCGGGCGGAGTCGTGCCAAAATACCACGCTGACCAATCCGACTTGATCAGGAGGTTTCTTCCACCATTTGTCGACTTCCACATGTCAATGCCACCCGTAAGAATCTTACTCGTGTCCGTTGGGTGCACAACAACAAAATGTGAATACCATCCCTGATACGTCGAGTAATCCGATGTTGAGAGCGTCACCCACGAATCACCGTTGTTCGTCGACCGCACAAGCCATGTACCGCTTCCCATGTTGCTGCCATTGCCTATGCTCGCGAATATGATATTGGGGGATGAAGGAGAGATCGCGAGAAGTGTTTTTCCGCCGTACGAAGAAGGAAGGCCGTTCGTTAACTTCGCAAATGTTCCGCCGCCGTCGGTGCTCCGATAAATTCCGTTGCCGGTGCTTCCGAGATTCCCGCAGGCAACAAACACCGTGTTGGTGTCGATCGCGCTCAAGGCAACATCCGTTGCCATGATCACGTTGTGCATTAAATTCCATGATGAGCCAGCGTTTGTTGACTTGTACGTTCCTTCAGTCGTCGCTGCCCAAATGGTGTTTCGATTCAGCGGATTGAGGTAAAGCGCCTGCACGCCGCGCTTTTGATTGTACGACCAGTCAAGCGCCTTGGTCCACGATGCGCCGCCATTTGTTGTTTTGAGAATGCCGAAGCCATAGCTGCCGCGGGTTGTGCGCACACTCAGTCCGCCAATCGAATTCTGGTACGCGTACACTTCACCCGTCCCGATGTAGATCGTGTTGGAA
>CAYJNF010000131.1:771-8841 GCA_964370915.1 uncultured Chitinophagales bacterium | reverse complement strand
GTATCGGGGAGCGAAACGCAGTTCCAGCAACCTTCCGAAGGGAGCGCGTTTCATCAACACCAACGTTCAAAGCGACAATTGGATGTGGAAGTAACCGAAGATTTGGATGGAATGAAATATCTCGGATACAACACAGTCGAATACATCATCTAATCAAACAACTAACGAAAGGAGCAAAGAATGCCGATCTATGAATCGCAAGCTGTTGGTGTCGGACAGACGACGCAAACTGCGGCGAACAAAAGTGTCCTCGGCAAAGATGACTTCCTCAAGATGCTGGTGCAGCAACTGCGCTATCAGGATCCACTCAATCCCATGAAGGGGGACGAGTTTGCGACCCAGCTTGCCCAGTTCAGTTCTGTGGAGCAGTTGAACAACATCAACACATCGCTGACGGATAGCCTCAATGCCAACTACATGTTGACACAAGCTATTAACAACGGTTTGTCAGCGGGGTTTGTTGGGAAGCAGGTCAAAGTAACGGGCGATACGATAAAACTGACCGGATCTGGTGTGGATGAAACCCGTGTGAATCTGGGCTACACGCTTGGTTCTGCTGCTACACAGGTTGAAATCACTGTCAAGGATGCAAACGGCAGAGTGGTTCGGACCATTCATGCGTCAGATGGCGCGAAAGGCGACAACACGTACGAGTGGGATGGCCGCGATGATAACGGTGCGGATTTGGCAGCAGGCAAGTACACATTCAGCGTGAATGCCAAAGACGCGTCCGACAAGAACATTGCATCAGCGACATATATCTTTGGGAAGGTTTCTTCCGTGCGATTCACCGCTGAAGGAACAAAAATCGTAATCGACGGTCAGGAGATATTCCTGTCTGACGTGCTCGAGATTCTGGAAGGATAATTCCATGGCCGAGACGACAGTTAACGGAGTAAAGATACCATTTCTGCCAGTCGGGGGAGTTGATGGCCTCAAACAAAAGCCACCGATTCAGCTGCCGGGCGAAAAATCGTTCGACGCGATTCTTGAGAAAGAACTCAATGTTGTCAAGTTCTCGAGACACGCACAAGAACGCTTGAATGAGCGGAACATCACTTTGAACCAGGCGGACATGTCCAATCTGCACAATGCAATTGCTATGGCAGAAAAGAAGGGTTCGCAGGATTCTCTCGTGTTGTTACGCGACATGGCGTTCATCGTCAGCGTAAAGAACAAAACAGTTGTCACTGCGATGCAAGGAGAGACGATGAAGGAGAACGTCTTCACGAACATCGACAGTGCAGTTATAGCAGGGTAGTAACAAATTCACCAACGGGCTGGTCCTCGGTAAGAGGAAGCCCCCCGGTCGGGCAGAACGACTGATGCCTGGCCACAACATAACAAAACCTTTAGGGGGTATTTCAATGTCACTCTACACGGCACTTTTCTCAGGCGTTGCAGGTTTACGCAATCATCAGACAATGTTGAACGTCATTGGCAACAACATTGCCAACGTCAATACAATCGGTTTCAAAGCATCGAGAACTACATTCTCGGAGATGTTCTCTCAGACCCGACTAAGCGCGTTCCGTCCTGCTGGCGATAATGGTGGTATCAATCCACAACAAATCGGACTTGGCGCATCAGTTGGATCTATCGATGTCAGCTTCTCGCAGGGAAACCTCGAGACCTCAGGTTCAGCGACCGACCTCGGCATTACTGGAGCCGGCTTCTTCATGCTGCAGCAGGATGGACAGCGATATTATTCCCGCGTCGGTAACTTCACCTTTGATGCGGCAGGGAACATGGTGCTTCCGGGTAACGGCGCGATTCTCCAAGGAAAACTTGCTGATCCGGATGGAACGATTCAGGCAAACGCTCCAATCCAGAACCTGAAACTCTTGCTTGACAAGAAGGCGCCGGCAAAAGAAACGAGCGCGGTGAAACTTGCCGGTAATCTGGATAGCAGGGCAACTGCCGGTACGAATGTCGAAGCCACGATGCAGATCTATGATTCGCTGGGCATTCAGCACACGGTTACGCTGACGTATACGAAGACTGCGAATCCGAATGAATGGACGTGGGCCGCTTCGATTCCGACAGCAACGCCGCAAGATCCTATGACGATTACAAGTGGTGGATCGGGTGCCATCACATTTGACAATCAGGGAGCGTTAGCTTCATTCACATACGCTGGTGGCGCAACTGGTATGACGGTAAATCCGAATAATGGCGCCAACCCGACTCAACTGATGGATCTCACGCCGGGAACAGTAGGTCAGTTTGCAGGTATCACGCAAACAGGTCAGGCATCTCTGGTGAGCATGAGGAATCAGGATGGCTACGCTTCCGGCACCTTGCAGAACATTGCTGTTGATATCAACGGCGAGATTCAGGGCAAGTTCTCGAATGGAACAATCATAACACTCGGACAGATCATTCTTGCCGAGTTCAACAATCCTGGTGGGTTAACAAGAGAAGCCGATGGCCTCTACAGTTCGTCGGGCAACTCTGGTGAGCCAATTCTTCTTGTTGCAGGCGAGAGCTCAACCTCGACCATCAACGGCGGAACACTGGAACAATCGAACGTTGACCTCGCCGAAGAGTTTACGCGCATGATCGTCGCGCAGCGCGGCTATCAGTCGAATGCAAGAATCATCACGACCACAGATGAGATTCTTCAAGAGACTGTAAACTTGAAACGGTAACAGCTGAACACCTGGGCGGTCACTGAGTGGCCGCCCCGGTGATTCTACGATTCATCATGTAGAAGCGTTACAACATATCGCGCAGAGTCCAACCCTTCACTATTCCCGCCAGGAAAACCCTCAGGTGGTTCTTATTAGCCACCAGAGCGCATGAACTTTTCTGACACACCTCAAAGATCCCTGCATTTCAGAGTTTTTTTCCAACAACACTAAAGATTTTCAGAAATCTGCCGATGGCATGCGGTTTGACCTTTTGGGTTGAGGAATCAATTCATTGAGAATACTATGGCTGAAGAAAAACCCACACAGGCAAGCGCAGAAGCAAAAGAACCGGCGGCAAAAGGTGGCATGATGAAGAATCTGCTCGTGTTTGGGTTGCCCGCGTTTTTTGTCCAGTTGGTCATCATCTACGTCTTGACGGCAAAGTTCATCGTGCCTGCAACTGTAAACCAGGCATTGGGCAACGTCCCTTCACACGCAAGGAGTGAGAAGGGGGTCGAGACGCCAGCACACGAAGAAGAAGCAGCGCAGGCGGAAGGCGATGCCAAAGAAGAACATGTGTTCACGGTGCGCGATCTGATTATCAATCCCGCGGGCACGAATGGCCAGCGCTATTTGCTCACGACCATTGGTTTCAACGTATCGTCGGAAGAGGGGATGAAGGAGATGGAAAAAAAGGAAATGGCGTTGCGCGACATGCTGAACTCGATTCTGACAAGCAAAGAGATGAAAGATTTGATTGATGTGACAAAACGTGAATCGTTGCGCCAGGAGATTCTCGCTCACACAAAGGACGTGATTACCCAGGGCAAAGTGACGAGCATTTATTTTAGCAAGTATATCGTTCAGTAGGCAGCGGATAACCAATGGCAGAGATTCTCTCACAACAAGAAATTGACAGCCTGCTCTCAGGGATTGGCGGCGAATCCACGGGGACAGTAAAGGAGCAGGCGGAATCGGCTCCTCCGCGCGAGATCATGAGGTTTGATTTCCGATTGCCACATCGCCTCTCGAAACGACAACTGCAAACATTCCATGCTGTTCATGAGATGTTTGCCGAGTCATTGAGTTCGCATCTGATTGCCCGTCTGCAGGCTACGGTGACCATGAGTGTCGTATCGGTCGATCAGATGTTCTATTCCGAATACACGCTCTCGACAGCAAAGCCAAGCTGTCTCTACATCTTTCGTATTGGCGAGACGGATGCCCGTGCGGTGATGGAGATGAGTCCGCAGCTTGTTCTGGCAATCATTGCCCGCATGCTGGGCGGAAGCAGCTCAGGCGAGGAGCGCCCCCGGCCAATCACGAAGATCGAGCAGAATATCATCAAGGGAGTGGTCGTCCGCATTCTCAGCGATCTGGAGAAGGCATGGGCCACCATCGTCGAAGAGAAATTCGTGCATGAGCGATTCGAAACGGAAGGGGACTTCATGCAGATTGCTCCGACGAGCGAAATCGTTCTGGTGATCTCGCTTGAAGTATCGATCGCAGAGCAGAAGTACTTCATGAATATCTGCTTTCCCACGTTTGTGCTGGAAGATGTTCTTGCGAAACTCAACACGCAGAATGTCGGCATGTCGCGCAACACCGAGCAGTCGAGCTGGAGTCCGGCAATTCTGAAAGGCATCGAAAGCACATCGTTGGAGGCCACGTGTATTCTCGGCAAGACAAAACTCACAATGCAGCAATTGATGGAACTTGAGCCGGGCGATGTGCTCATGACCGAAACACCTATCGCCGGTGAGCTGTCCGTACTTATCGGGAAGAAGAAGCGGGCGTTGGGTCGGCCCGGGATCTCCAACGGAAAGAAGTCCGTGAAAATCACACAGGTAATAGAAACAGAGAATGAATGAGCGTATGGAAAAGATCAAAGAAGAAGAGATGCTGAAATTTCCCCAGCGGCCACAGGCCGGCGATGCAGAGAAAGGGTCCGAGCGGCCACTGGCTGGCGTCGAAATAGAGGCCGCACAGTTTCAACAATTGGATCCGTCACCCCAACCGACAGACGAACGGGCACGAAAACTTGATCTCCTGATGGGCATCAGTCTGCCCGTGTCGATCGAGCTGGGCAAAACGGATCTTGAAATCCGGAACATACTGGACCTCAAGCGCGGCTCCATTATTGAGTTCGACCGGATGGCGAGCGAGCCGGTTGACATTGTGGTGAATGGAAAGAAGATGGCCGAAGGTGAAGTTGTGGTCATCGATAAACACTTTGCCATACGCGTAACGACACTCGTGGAAGCGAGCGAACGAATTAAAGGACTGGGAAAATAATGGAGTGGGTTGTCGTCAAAACGTTCCTCGCCCTTGGTGCGGTTATCGGTCTGATGATCGTAGTGGTGCTTGTGCTCAAGAAATTCGTCTACGGCGGTCAGGCGTCTTCCTCCAGCATCGTCGACATGAAGGTTATCGGCACGATGACGCTTCAGCCAAAGCGGTCAGTGACAGTTGTGAAGATCATGAACACGATTCTCGTTGTGGGAGTAACGGAAGACGGGATGCAGACGCTTGCCGAGATCTCGGATGAAAGGAGCCTGGCTCAAATCGAGGAAAAGCTGTCTGCTGTACCGCAGCCGGCGAAGTGGTTTTCCCGGAAGGAAGAAGAAAATTCGTCTGTGTCATTTGCAGAGGCGTTAGGTATACAAATCAGTAAGCTGACGGCAAAAAAATCATGACGTATCGAAGAATCATATTGGTAGTCGTCGTCGCACTCATGGCAATGGGCAGCGCGTACGCTCAGAGCAAGACGATGCCGTTCCCAAAATTGTCGGTGGAAGTAGGCAAGGCGGCAAACCCTGAAGATGTGTCGATCACTCTTCAGATTCTGTTCTTGATGACGATTCTCTCACTCGCGCCGGCGATTCTCATTCTAACAACGGCCTTCACGCGCATCATTGTGGTGTTCCATTTTCTCAAACAGGCGATGGGAACCACGCAGATGCCTCCGTCGCAGGTTCTTGTCGGGCTGGCAATGTTCCTCACGTTTTTCGTGATGGCGCCGACATGGACAAAAGTGAATAACGAGGCACTTCAGCCGTATCTCCAGAAGAAGATGTCACTTGAAGCAGCCTATGACAAGGGCGTGATGCCGCTGCGAGATTTCATGTTCAGGCAAACGCGGGAAGAGGATCTGGGCTTGTTCCTCAATCTCGCAAATATCGAGAAGCCCAAGAACCGCGACGACGTACCGACGCACGTGCTGATTCCGGCATACGCCATTAGCGAGCTTCGTGTCGGATTCCAGATCGGGTTTGTGCTCTTCATTCCCTTCATCATCATCGACATGGTTGTCGCCAGCGTGCTGATGTCGATGGGCATGATGATGTTACCCCCGGTGATGATCTCGCTGCCGTTCAAGTTGTTGCTATTCATTCTTGTTGATGGATGGCATCTCGTTGTGAACTCACTCATGCAAAGTTTCAAATAACCGTATGAACACCGACTTTGTCGTCAATCTTTTTCGTGAAGCATTTTACACAGCAATGCTGGTCTCGGCTCCGGTGTTGCTGGTGTCGCTGCTGGTAGGTCTCGTGATTTCTGTTTTGCAGGCAGCAACATCGATTCAAGAGTTTACGCTGTCATTTGTCCCGAAGCTCATTGCCATTGCGGTTGTGCTGGTCCTCGCTATGCCCTGGATGATCGATACAATTGTCGGGTTCACGACCAGTTTGTTTCAACAAATTCCGTCAATCGTGCACTAAGTATGGAACTGTACGTCTCACAATTCTTGATCTTCATAATGCTCTTTGCGCGGGTTACGGCGTTGATTGTGGTCGCGCCAATACTCGGGCATCAGAGTATTCCCGTGCAGGTGAAGGTGGCAATCGGATTGTTCCTTTCGTTTGTCATGTACCCAACTGCGGCGGGCGCAGAGCAGGTTGTGCAGGCCGAGTTTCTGCCGATCGTGATCATGGCATTGCGGGAAGTCGTCGTTGGCGTGATAATCGGATTCGCAACCGGGTTGCTCTTTGCCGGTGTTCGGTATGCCGGTGACCTGATCGCGATGGACATCGGGATCTCGATGGCGGCCATGTTTGATCCTGAAAGCAACTCGCAGTCGAGCGTGATCAGTGAATTCCTGTACCTGGCGATGGCGATGGTATTCCTCATCATGAATGGACACCATTTCTTGCTTGAAGCGTTGCACCTCAGCTATGTGGCGGTGCCCATTGGCAGCTTTGCAATGAGCGGCCCCGTGTCGGCTATCCTCATCAAGTTGGTGGGCATGACCTTCGTTATTGCGGCAAAACTTGCCGCCCCAATTATGGTGTCGATGTTCCTGATCAATCTTGCCCTGTCGATCTTGTCGCGCGTGATGCCGCAAATGAACATTTTTGCCGTGGCATTTCCCGTGAAGATCGGCGTCGGGTTCTTCATGGTGATGGTGTCCATTCCCTTACTGGTGTTTGTGTTTAAGAAGCTCCTATCGGGTTTCGAAAGCAATATTCTTGAACTTGTGAAAGTACTGTAGCCGCATGGCAGAATTCGATTCGGCAGAAGAAAGAACTGAACCGGCGTCCGAGAAGAAACGGAGCGAGGCGCGCAAGAAAGGGAGCGTGGCAAAGTCCATGGACCTGAACTCTGCCGCGGTTCTTCTGTTCGGGTTATTGATTCTGTACGTCGGCGGCACGGCAATGGCCGTGAAGCTTGGTGATCTGGCCAGGATAACATTCAGCAACCTAGGTAACGTTGTCATCAATCCGGCAAGCGTGCACCAGCTCATCAAAGACGCCGTGCTTGCATTTGCAACCATCGTGCTGCCGGTGCTTGCGGGACTGATGTTAGTGGGACTTATCGCGAATATTTCCCAGGTCGGCTTCATGTTTACCTTCCAGCCAATGGCGCCAAAGTTCAACAAGTTGAACCCGCTCAGTGGAATCAAGCGTGTGATGTTTTCCTCCCACTCGTTGGTCGAATTGCTCAAAGGTCTGATGAAAGTGTCCATCGTTGCGATCGTCGCGTACAACGCCACCAATAGCGTTGTGGACGAATCGATGGTCCTGGTCGACAGCGACGTTGCTGCCATCCTGGAATTCATGGCCAGGGTGTCTGTTGTGGTCGGACTCAAAGTAGGACTGGCGTTTTTCGTTATTGCGGCCGGCGATTACTTGTTCCAGAGATTTCAGTTTGAAAAATCCCTTCGTATGACGAAACAAGAAGTAAAAGAAGAAGGCAAAGAAGCCGAAGGTGATCCTCAAATCAAAGGACGCATTCGCACGGTGCAGCGACAAATCGCGTATCGTCGAATGATGCAGGATGTACCCAAAGCGGATGTCGTAGTGACCAACCCGACCCACTTTGCTGTTGCGATCAAGTATGAGGCAGGCAAAATGAATGCCCCCAAGGTGGTAGCAAAGGGCGCGGATTTGATCGCTCAACGCATTAAGGAAATAGCGCGCGAGAACAGGGTGCCGAT
>CAYJNF010000131.1:0-761 GCA_964370915.1 uncultured Chitinophagales bacterium | reverse complement strand
GTTGAAGACAAACCGCTCGCGCAAATGCTCTATAAGTCAGTCGAGATTGGCGATGAGGTTCCGGAAAAATTGTTCCAGGCTGTCGCACAGTTGTTGGCGTATGTCTTCCGCCTGCGCGATGCACGGCGATCACATGTTAGCGTGAACTAATGGAAGCGGCGATAAGAAATAGGGGACTCCTCGATTCGTCAGCCATCAAGATGCTGAGCAAGAATAGCGACATCGTTCTTGCTGTTGGCGTGATTCTGATTCTTGCCATGATGATCATTCCCCTGCCCGCGGTAATCCTCGACGTGCTCATTTCGGGAAACATCACGCTGGCCATTCTGATTCTCACTGTCTCCATGTACATCACGCATCCCCTGGAGCTGTCGGTTTTTCCGGGCCTGCTGCTCATCCTCACCATCTTCAGGTTATCTCTCAACGTTGCTTCAACGCGGCTGATTCTCGGCGAGGGATATGCCGGAGACGTGATTAATGCGTTTGGCGCGTTCGTGGTTGAGGGAAACTATGTCGTCGGCTTCATCATTTTTATCATTCTTGTCATTATCCAATTTGTCGTGATTGTGAAAGGCGCGGGGCGTATTGCAGAAGTCGCCGCACGTTTCACATTGGATGCCATGCCCGGCAAGCAAATGGCAATTGACGCAGACATGAATGCCGGGTTGATTACTGAAGAACAGGCCCGCATTCGTCGTCGGGAGATTGCCCGCGAAGCAGAATTCCACGGCGCAATGGATGGTGCCAGCAAGTTTGTAAAA
>CAYJNF010000130.1:0-8852 GCA_964370915.1 uncultured Chitinophagales bacterium | reverse complement strand
GCAGAGGAACTTCGGGCACATCCGATGACGATTGGTTTGTGGATGATGTGTTCTTCGGAATCCCGACCGGAACGGCGAATATCGGCGCATCGAGTGTCTTTTCACCGGTTGGCCAGATCTCAAACAATGTTGCAACCAATCCGGTTATTCGGGTACTCAACGCAAGCGCTGTACAGGCAGGACCGTATACGGTGAACGTCAACATCACCGGGCCGGGAACAACATACAATGGCTCGCAGGCCGACAGTAATCTCGCGGCTGGTGCGACACGCAATGTTACGATCTCCGCGCCATTCACACCCAATGCAGTCGGGCAGTGGTCAGTCAAGGCGTGGACGACACTTGCCGGCGACCCGAATCCCGCGAACGATACCACCACATCGACGTTCTTCGCGGTAAACCCGCTCTCGCTTCCGGTGCAAGAACTCTTCGCCGACAGTGGCTCCCCCAACCCGTTGGTCTGGACCAATAAGAACGGCCGGGTTACACCCGACGGTGTCGACGAACCGAGTCTGCCCTACGCGTTGAACCTCGGCGGAAATCCCAGTGCACTTGGTCTTGACACCGTCATGTCACTGACCATCAACCTCACTGGCCGCGCGGGACAAGGCTTATCGCTTGCCTATTGGCAACAGCCGCAGGGAACGGGCGAAATTCCTGACGCCGCAGACAGTCTCGTCACCGAAGCGCTTAACGATCAGGGCAATTGGGTTGTGCTTGCAAAACTTCCCGGCGCAGCCGTTCGCCCGTTTGCATTCGTGCGATTCAATCTCGATAGCGTGAGCGCCGGTGGCGGATCGTTCTTCCACAGCGGATTCAAGTTCCGATTCCGCAGCAGAGCAACTTCATCGACAACAACGCGACAAGATGATTGGTTTGTTGATGATGTATTCTTCGGTTTACCGAATACGACGCCGCAGATGGTCGTTTCACCGCAGACCATCGCGGACACAGTGCTTGTCGGGGCCAACGACTCAACATCATACGTGTTCAACATCAGAAACAACAATCCATTTGCCACCGGACTCACTTACTCCATTGCTGAGAACCCAAGCGTTACCTGGCTTTCCGCCTCGTCAACTTCCGGCTCAGTGAACGGTGGAGTGAGTGCGGGCATTCGCGCTGCCGTGAATTTTACAGGCGTGACCCCAGGCGTTTTCACAACAAGGCTGCTTGTCAGTGGCAACGATCCGGCCAACGCGGTTGACACGGTGAGTATCAACTTCCGTGTCAATGCCGCTCCATCCATAAGCACTGTGCCGGACTCGTTCTACTTCTCGCGCAACGGCGGCGATAGCGTTAGCGCGCAGCTCAAAGTTCGCAACTCAGGCCTTGGACCGTTGACCTACACTACCTCCGTAAGTGGCGGCTATGCAGGCGAAGCATCCGACAATATCGGGAACACAGAGAACAACCTCACCACAACATCGAGCCTGATGCGTGGGGGTGTCGTAAGTGTCACGACGTCAGTACAACTGATTCGTATCCGTGCGTACCTCAATATTACTACACCGCGTGAACTTCGGTTCATTTGCTACGAGGGCACTGCGGCCACAGGAACGTTTACCAAGATCTTCGAGGATACGCTTCTGAACGCGGGACCGGGGACGCAGTTCTATGATTCCGACCCCGCGAACATCGTACTGCAGGCAGGCAAATTCTATGCTATTGGCGTAAACTGGAATGGCGGCTTGAATTATTTCTGGGATGCAAGCGCTCCTGTACCAATGCCGATTTCGTTTGGAACGATTACCGGAGGTCTTGCAGGAACAGTCTTCCCGCCCCCTCCAACCATAACGCAGAATGCCTCGAGCAGTTTGTACTACGTACAAATGGTTACGGCACGTGATCGATGGCTAACTATTACGAACAATGGCAGCGGAACGGTTGCACCCGGCGACAGCACCACAGTTGGTTTCAGGATCAGAACAAATCAACTCACACAAGGTACTGCGTTGGCGGCATTGCTCGTCAACAACAACGATCCCTTGCGGCCAGTCGCGAGCGTGCCTGTTCGTCTTGATGTCGTTACGGGAGTTGACGAGGAGGAGCTTGGAATTCCGGAAACATTCCAGCTCGGACAGAACTACCCGAATCCATTCAATCCATCAACGACAATTCGCTTCGGACTTCCCGAACAAGCAACTGTAAGTCTGCGCATCTACAACTTGCTCGGTCAGGAAATAGCAACGCTTGCTGAGGGCGAGATGTCTGCGGCATATCATCGCGTTGTGTGGAATGGTAGAAACAGTGCAGGCGCTCAGGTCGCGACTGGCATGTACTTCTATCGCTTTGAGGCAACCGGAGTTTCGGGTGAGAAATTCAACAGCTTGAAGAAGTTAATTCTCTTGAAGTAAGTACATTCTGAGCGAAGCGAAGAATCTCTTGCAGTTGAACAAGGAGGAATTCTTTGTCGCTTTTCCGCCTTTGGCGGATTCGTTCCTCAGAACTGAGAGCCGCCTCCCAGCTGCAAAATGCGGGAGGCGTTCTCTATTTTTGGTAAAGCCGTCAACCAAAATATCTCCCGAACTGTTTGACATTACAATTGCCAATTCGCATATTGAGGTAGGATCTTCCAGATGCACACGGTATAATAAGATTCTTCTTCCTGGTCACTCGTTGTTGGGGGGAACACTTCATCGGTCGCCGTTCTCCACATCACCAATTAACAAACACGTTGTCAAATCATTAAGCGCTCTGCTTTGGGTTCACGCGTCGAGTTGATGTACGAGTTTTCTTTCCCCTTCCAACGGGATTATTGTTGTCCTAATACCCTAATCCATCTCATCCAATCATAACACCAAAACAAGGAGGCTCCATGTCTCAGCGATCACTACTTGTTTTTTCTGCGATGCTTGCCGTGCTGTTGTTCGTTCGTGCATCCGCGCAGGAAAGACCAGAGGATCCGCGGTGGAATGTCCGTTCTTCGGTTCAACTGAAGACAGATGAAACGTCAGCACCAGCCCGGACGAATAAGGACTTTCGTCAGAGCACCACCCCCCGCGTGGTCAACACCCCGCAGGGCGTGATGGTAGTTGAACCGAACGTCCGTCCCCGTCCGAATACGACGTACCATCAGTCGGAAGTGAATATTGCGACACAGGCGACAAACAGGAACATCATGTTTGGCGCGTCGCATAACATCAGAAGCAGCACGATCAACGTCGCGACGTTCATCACCACGAACGGCGGCCAGACGTGGTATGGCGGTGACACGTTGGCGGATTTCAATACCCAACGCGGCGATCCCGCGCCGATGATTGACAAGGATGGCATCTTTCTGTATGGCCACCTGAATAGTTCGGCGAACTTCGGGTCTGTCACGGGTATGGGAATGAACCGTTCCACCAACAGGGGCATAACCTGGGAAGCGACGATTCCCGTGGTGAATGCCGGCGGCAGTGACGCTGACAAAAACGCGATGGGCACGGATGACAATCCGGCCAGTCCGTTCTATGGCAATTCGTACATGGCGTGGACGAAGTTCACTGCCGGCAATACGCCTGCCGTAATTCTCGTTACACGAACAACTGATCATGGTGTGAGCTGGTCAGCTGCGACGCAAGTGAACACTGCAGCATCAACAACATTTTCTCAGGGAACAGATGTCGCTGTAGGTCCGAACGGCGATGCATATATTTGCTGGGTTGAGGAGAGCACCACTTCACCCTATCCCTCCCGTTCCGTTGGATTTGCGAAATCAACAAACGGCGGAGTCAATTGGACATTCAACAACACCGCATACGCGACCAGCGGCATGCGTAGCTCTTCGTACAATGGGTGGGCAGTTCGCGTGAACGACTTCCCTCGAATGGCTGTCGACAAAACCGGCGGCGGCCGCAATGGTTGGATTTATGTAATCTCTGCAGAACAGGGTGGCACGGTTGCCGGAACTGATGCGGATGTTGTGTTCCATCGTTCAAGTGATGGCGGTACGACATGGTCTTCAGGCATCCGTGTGAACCAGGATGCAATGAACAATGGAAAAGTGCAGTTCTTCCCGGCCATCTGTGTTGATGCAGGCGGCGGAATCAACGTCGCCTACTACGACAATCGCAACTATGCAAACTCCGGCGACTCTTGCGAGATCTACATGTCACGTTCGCTCGACGGAGGTAATACATGGGTTGATGTAAAAGTCAGTGACCATTCTTTCAAGCCAAAGAACGTCCCTGGCGTGAACTCCATGGGTGACTACATGGGCATCGCTGCCGGCAACGGCAAAGTGTGGCCAATGTGGATGGATGATCGTTCGGGCTTCTACGACGTCTGGACCTCAGGCATTCTCACGACCGAAGATTTCGGTTGGGTAAAGGGCACGGTGACCAATGTGAGTGGCGGCGCGGCAGTCAGCGGCGCAAACATTGATTTCGTCCAGACCATTCCCCAGGTGCAGGGGCTCACCAATGCTTCGGGCGCGGATCATCCCGGTGCAAAGGTCGATACACCCGGAACGACCGCGAACCTCACGCTCCGCGCTCGCAAGTTTGGTTTCCGCGACACAACACTCGCGGTTACACTTACGCGCAACGACACTCTGACGCGTAACTTCGCCATGACTCCGGCGGCCGGCGGTACACTTGCTGTTCATGCGTATCGCGCACCAAACATCGGCATGCGGGCTGCTTTGACGGTGAACTTCAACGGCACACCGGTTGTCACGGACTTCACGGATTCATTGACCGGTAACTTCTCAACACCACTCCCGACCGGAACATATCAGGTAATTGTCAATCCGGCTTCGCCGTATGCAACACGCACATTCAACGGCGTGGTGATTAATGCGGGACAAACTACCAACGTGGATGCACTGCTTCGCTCTGTCGTCGAGTTCAACCCGACAGCAGTGCGCGATACACTTCCCGTTGGCGGCTCGCATATCAAGACACTCGGCATTACCAATACAACCACGGACACCGTTCGCTTCCGTATTACGGACGACAACGCACTCGCCCGTCCACGTACGAAGCGAGTGATCGTGCCCGAACCGACAGTGCAGGTTCCTGCGATCGAACGCCCCAAGGGAGCACCGGATACAGAATTCGGACAAAGCCCCGACGGTCGTGGCGGCCCGGATGCATTCGGGTATTCATGGATTGACTCCGACGAACCGGGAGGTCCGGCAGTGCAGTTCTATGATATTGCTTCAGTCGGCACACGCATCACCACAGTGACCTCCGGCTCGCTCGATGATGGCTATGCCACCATTCCCTTGCCCTGGTCATTCACGCATTACGGCAATACCTACACATCGATGAACATCTGTACCAACGGGTTCATCAATTTCGGAACCGGCTCAACCTCGTTGTCGAATGGATCCATCCCGTCGACCGCAGTACCGAACAATGCAGTGTATGCATTCTGGGATGACCTCGACCTGCGAACCCGCGGCAAGTTGTTCTACTACAACGACGTTGCAAACAGCAGGTTCGTCGTCCAGTGGGATAGCATACCGCGCTACAATTCTGCCGGCGCCTCAGGCGAACTCGATACGCTTCAGTTCCAGATCGTGTTCAAACCGAATGGCGAATACTTGTTGAACTACAGAACAATCTATACAGCAGTTGCAGGAGATTTGCTCACGCATACGATTGGCGTTGAAAATGCGGCCGGAACAGTTGGCCTGCAGGTTGTCAACAACGCGACGTACGTGCACAGCAATCTGACTATTCGTGTCTACCTGCCCGATGCACCCTGGATCTCCGAAAATCCGACTCTCGGCGCAATTCCTCCGAGTAGCACGCAGGACATCCAGGTAACGTTTGATGCCACCGGCCTGACGCCGGGTACCACATACAATGCCAACATGTTTGTTGAAGCAACGCACCCCGATGTCACCTCGCCATTCACGGTGCCGGCAAGCTTGCTGACCCAAACGGCAACCAATGCGCTGATGGCACTCAACAAGACAGCCATCACGTTCCCGACGGTTGCTATCGGACAATTCCGAAGAGACACCGTCACGGCACGTAACGTTGGCGGGCAAACGCTCAACATTACGTCGATCACGAGAACCAACACCGACTTTGCCGTCACGCCCGCGAGTGCAAACGTTGCACCGGGTGATTCGGTGAAGATCGTTGTGACCTACACGCCCACGGTACCGGCAGGCTCGGATACCGGACGCGTCACGATCCTCAGCAACTCGTCCGTCAACCCGACGGCGGTTGTTACATTGAACGGAAACTCGATTGGCGTTCCGGTGTTCAGAGCTCGCGTCGATTCATTGACGAAGACGCTTCAGGCACGCAACGTTGATTCGACTCTGTTCTATGTTCGCAACATCGGGACAACAAGCGGCAACTTCAATGCGCGTGCGGTGATGTATCCACGTACGGCATCCGGTGACGAAGGCGAACCGATCATCATCCCGATGATTGTAAAGCCGACGCAGAAGTCGACACCCGCTGCGGCAGGAACAAGCAGTGGACAAGACGCTGAACGCAGTCCGTTCGCTTCATCGGGCATCAGCGGTGGACAAGCACCGAATGCACAGTTCGATCTCCAATTCAATTATGATGCAGTCGCGGTGACCGGCGCAGCCGGCAACGCAGCGGCAGTCTTCATCAATAATGAATTCTGGACGTCGCGTTGGGCTTCCAATGTGTTGCATCGCTGGAACGCCAGCGGTACGCTGATCGAGCAGTTCACCATCACGGGCGTGACCGGAGTTCGCGGTCTCACGACCGATGGCACGTACCTGTACGCATCGACGAACAGCGCAGCGATCTATAAGATCGACCCTGTGACAAAGACGCTCGTTAGCACTATTACGTGCGCCTCGCCTGTCACAACCCGAACCATTGCGTACGATCCGGTACGCGACGGCTTCTGGGTCTCCAACTTTGCCGATGCACTCTCGTGCGTCAACCGGAGTGGCGCGGTCATCGCGACGATTCCTAATACGCTTGTGGCGAAGTACGGCGCTGCCTATGACAACTACACGGCGGGCGGGCCGTACCTGTGGGTGTTTGATCAGACGAATACTGCCGGCGGCACGCCGCAGAATCTCGTGCAGTTCAACCTCACAACGCTCACTGCAACGGGTGTGACATTCGACGTGCTGACGCGAGTGACAAATGGAGGCACGTTACCGATCGCAGGCGGTTTGTTTATCACGACCGGACTCGTATCGGGCAAGGTCACGATTGGCGGGTTGCTGCAAGGCGGCGGCACTGGTCCAATTGATCGTCTGTTTGGTCTTGAGTTGGCTGACGCGGGCGGCAGCACCAGCGGACCGTGGCTCGCAATCAAACCACCGACCGGAACGATTGCGATCAACGACTCTGTGCAGATGACGGCAACATTTGATGCACGCAGTCTCGACATCGTGAACAACCCCGGCACCTATCGCGGCCGGATTGAAATCACGGCATCGAATTCCGCGTTGGCCGAGAGCCTCAACATTCCGGCTCGCTTCACGGTCACGCCCATCACGGGTGCAGCATTGCTTGCAACACCCGATTCCATCGCCTTCGGCAATGTTGCCATTGGCGTTACCGATTCATCAAAAACATTCCTGGTGAAGAACATCGGAACCTCGACGCTGACTGTTACCAACATAACAAGCAGCAACGCGGCGTTCTCGGTGAACCGCACCGCCTTCTCACTCAACTCGAATGATACGACCCGCATTCGTGTTCGCTTCACAGCGCCTACACCGGCTGGTCTGCGCAACGCGAATCTCACATTTACATCGAACGATGCAGGCGCACGTCCGGTGAAAGTGAGCGGTACATCAATCGGGCAAGCGAACATCGTTGTCGTACCGGATACCTTCTCATTCTCGCGCTCCAACGGAACAGACACGACGCGGGCAACATTCCGCATCCGCAACACTGGCTCCGATACACTGCGCTACAGAATCGACGAAGCAGGTTCGACGGCAAACGATGCCGCGATCACCCGCAGCACCACGCAGCAGACGTCCTACAATGTTCAGAAGGGCGAAGAAGATCCAACACCTCAAGTCAACGACAATCCTGATGGACGTGGCGGACCGGATGCGTTCGGGTATACATGGATTGACAGCGACGAACCGGGTGGACCGGCATTTAACTGGGTGGACATCTCAACGACGGGAACGGAAATAACAACCTGGACCGGCACGGCTGACGATGGTTACGCAACGGTTACCATGCCTTGGGCATTCTCCTTGTATGGCACATCATATACCTCCATTAACGTCAGCACCAACGGTTTTGTCAACTTCGGAACCGGCTCATCATCGTTGAGCAACGGTGCAATTCCCTCAACCGCCGCCCCGAACAACGCGATCTACGCCTTCTGGGATGACCTGGATTTCCGGACGAGCGGCAAAGTGCTCTACTATAACGATGCTGCGAACGGACGCTTCATCATCCAATATCACAATGCGCCACGGTACGGATCAACGGCGGTCGACACGCTGACGTTCCAGATCATTCTCAAACCAAGCGGAGAGATTCGCACTCAGTTCCTCCGTGTCGTCGGTACGGTGCTTAACTCTGCAACGATCGGCGTCGAGAATGAAACCGGTACTGTTGCGCTACAGGTTGCAAACAACGTAGCGTATGTTCATAACAATCTGGCAATCTTGATTACGAATGACCTCCTGCCATGGGCATCAACCAGCAGAACCACCGGCACCATCGCACCGGCTGATAGCCAGGCAGTAGAGTTGCGCATTCACCCGACGGGATTAGCAAACGGCGTCTACACGGGCAGGTTTGTTGTTTCAGGTAATACACCTGCAACAGCTCGTGTTGGCGTTCGCCTGCAAATCACGGGCGGAGTTGCATCGATTGCGGTTACCGCACCCAACGGCGGCGAGAACTGGACCATCGGGTCGGTACGGCAGATCACGTGGAATC
>CAYJNF010000129.1:0-8852 GCA_964370915.1 uncultured Chitinophagales bacterium | reverse complement strand
CGTGCCGTCCCTGCATCGATGATGGCGCTCGTCGCGACAGCCAGAGCTACGGCCGCGATCAAATGGTTGGCGATCCCGAACATCGGCCAGATCGTGCTGATGTTTCCGGTCCAGATGAAATATGCCCAGCCAAAAACCACAAGGGCGGTAGAGAACAGCGCACCGGGAAGCCAATCTGTGCGCTCAAACGGTTTCCAGACTCTTCCGCCAAACTCCTGCACAAGAAATCGCGCAACGCGGGTTCCCGTGTCGATTGTCGTCAAGATGAAAAGTGCTTCGAACATGATTGCGAAATGATACCAATACGACATCAGGCTCTTCATACCAGGGATCGCCGAAAAGATCTGTGCGAACCCGACCGCGAGCGACACAGCGCCACCCGGACGTCCCGCAATTGTTTCACCGACTTCACGCGACAATTCCTGGAGGTTCACAGGTGTGAGACCCAGCGTGGCGAACTTTTCCGGCGAGAGATTGATCGCAAAATAGTCTTCCGGAAAAAGTGAACTCGCCGCAATGAGTGCGATGATGCCGACGAGTCCTTCCATCAGCATGGCTCCGTACCCGATGAAGCGGGCGTCGGCCTCATTGCTGATCATCTTGGGGGTGGTGCCGGATGAGACAAGCGAATGAAATCCCGAAATCGCCCCGCAGGCAATCGTGATGAACACAAACGGAAACATCTTGCCGGGAATAATCGGCCCGCCGCCGTGGATGAACTCCGTGATTGCCGGCATGCGAAGATGGGGATCGACGATGATCACGCCGATGACCAGGGCGGCAATCGTTCCGATCTTCATGTATGAGCTCAGATAATCACGCGGACACAGGAGAAGCCAAACGGGAAGCACCGACGCAATGAAGCCATACGCGGCAATCGAGATAATAATGCCTTCGCGGGAAAGCGTGAAGTATGGTTCCAAGAATGACCCGGGAACCGCGCCGCCAATAATCACCGCACCAATAACGCCTATCACTCCGACGATGCTTGCCTCGGCGACTTTACCCGGACGAATGCGATACATATAGAGTCCGACGAGCAGCGCGATGGGGATTGTCATCGCAATCGTGAATGTTCCCCACGAACTATCCCGCAGCGCGTTCACAACAGCCAACCCAAGTCCGGCAAGAGCAATCACCACGATGATGAGAATGGCGATTGAGCCGATGACGCCGGCCAGCGGACTGATTTCGTTGCGAGCGATTTCCGCGAGTGATTTTCCCTTCCGCCTGATCGATGCGACAAGGATAACGAAATCATGAACGGCGCCGGCGAGACACACCCCGAAGAGCAGCCACAGAAATCCCGGCAGATAGCCGAATTGAGTCGCGAGCACCGGACCGATGAGCGGTCCCGCTCCGGAAATCGCGGCAAAGTGATGTCCGAACAACACATATTTGTTCGTCGGGTGATAATTTTGTCCGTCGTAGAATTCGTGTGCCGGTGTCTGCCGCAGCTCATTCAGCGTAACAACTTTCGCAGCGATGAATGCGCTATAGTAGCGATAGGCAATGGTGAGAACGGCGAGCGTAACGAGGATGAATGGTAAGGCATTCATAGGTGATGGTACGTTTGGTTGATGTTTGACGTGGCAGAACGCTTCATCTCAGAGAACGAACCTCCAAGACTGCGGCCATCAGGAATAGTAATTCAGAACGCATTGGGAATATAGTATATCTCGGGCTTGACGCCGAATTTCTTTATCGCAACCACATCAAACCGGCACTCCTGGTGCTCTATCTCCCGCTCATACAAATACGCATGAGCGAGCCTGCGGACTTGTGCCTGCTTTCGTGGCGTGATGGCAAACTCGGGATCGCCGTACTCATCATTCCTTCGCATCTTCACTTCGCAGAACACAAGCACTTCGCCATCCTTCGCGATGATATCGATCTCGCCCGTCTTACCCGAACGATAGTTCGTTTCGATAATCGTCATGCCGAGCTGCAGCAGATGGTGCCGCGCAATTTCTTCCCCCTCATCGCCCGATTGTTTGGTGGAGAGTTTGAGCATGGATCATTCTGTAAATTCCAGTTCCAGTTGCGGCCGCACAGTGAACGAGCGCCGATGGATGTCGCACAGACCGAGCCTCTTGATCGCGTCGCGATGTTCGGGCGTAGCATAGCCTTTATGCTTCGCAAACCCGTATCCGGGAAATTGCGTTTCGTAGTCAATCATCATCCGGTCACGGGTGACCTTCGCGACGATGGACGCCGCGGCAATCGAAAAGCTGAGCGCATCGCCATCAATAATCGTCTTGTACGGAATGCCGTCGTCCAGGAACCTATTTCCATCTATCAACAGGAGCGATGGAGTAACGGAAAGTTGGCGTATGGCGCCGTGCATTGCCTTGAATGTTGCTTGAAGAATATTGACATGATCGATTACGTCATGATGAATAATGCCAACGCCGAAGGTTGTTGCTTCGGCAACGATCCGTGCATACAACTCTTCCCTCTCTTCGGGCGAAAGCACTTTTGAATCGTTCACTCCTTCAATGAAATGGTCGGGCTTGAAGATCACCGCAGCGGCCACGACCGGGCCTGCAAGCGGACCACGGCCAGCTTCATCAACACCGGCGATATTCAACACTCCACTTCCCCAATACTCCCGCTCATAGCGAAGCATGTCGATTTTCCGTTCAGCGATTGAATCAGAAGTCATTGATGAGGCCAAAGTGAATTTTTCCGTTGCTGAATGAAGCGTTGTCACTGCCAATCGCAAAGCTCACGCCGAGAATACCAAGCCCTGTCTCAAGCTGAATGCCGATGCCATACCCATACTTGAATGCATCGCTCTTCGGAATCTTTCGTACAGTGTCTTCGGGCCGAAAGTAATATCCACCATCAACAAAGCCAAAGAAGAATGATCGCCGCGCCAGCAGGAACCGGTACTCAAGATTCGACCAGCCGATACGTGAGCCGATAAACTGACTTTCACGAAACCCACGCAGCGAGCGGCTTCCCCCCAACCGGAACATCTCCCCTTCTTCCGCCCGACCACTCTTCAACTCCTTCCCATGAACACCAAACGCCAGCACTTGACGAACAAAGATCGACAGATAGAAATCCAAATCCAACGTGAAGCGTTGAACCGAGATTTTAGTGCCGACTTGCGACACAAGCGACGCGGGCACATTGCTGAATCGCTTTCGGCCGTACTGATAGTCCGTTCTGTACCTCGCGCCGGATGTTGGGCTGTAGCCGTCGTCGCGGGTGTCGTACAGAATTTCCACGCCAAAACCGATAATCGAGCTTTGAAATACGCGACTGAACTCCGTATCCGTTGCAGAAGGAATAATACGTTCCGAACTGAACAGTCCGGAAATGGAAAGCTCTTCGGAAAGCATCAACTCTGCTTTCACGTCAATCACGCGGCGAACGTAGGATGAATCCTGCTGGCGTTGAAGAAACCCGCCGCCAATATTCGCCGGCAGAGAGAACATCCACGGCTCGAGGTAGCGTACGCCAAGTTCCTGTGACAATCGGTCTTCCCGCGCCCATCGGAAACTCAACTTCCTTCCCGTCCCGAAAAGATTCCGCATGGAAACAGAAACAAGGCCGGTCAAGTATCCGGCTTGATCGGCGCCGTTGCCCGGAATGTACCCGATGACGCCATCGAATGTATTTGTGCTTCCTTCCTGCACCCTAATCAGCAGACCGCTCTTGTCGTTGCGTTGGTACAATTCCGGCTCGGAAACATCCGAGAAGATGTTCAAACGCATCAGGCGCGGTTTGATCGCCTCAACCTTGGTTGGGTTGAACGTCTCACCCGAAGCGATTCTCGTCTCACGCACCACCACTGCCGGATCGGTTTCCTTGTTGCCTTCAACGCGAATCTCATCTATCGTGACCTGATTACCCTCTTCAACATGCAAAACCAAATCAACGGTGTCCGCATCTTCACCTGCGCGGGCATCCAGGCTCTCTATGTTGCACTGCGCAAACGGGTAGCCGCCACGTTCGTAACGGATGAGCAGTTCTTCGATGTCGTTTTCGAGAATTGACTCGATAAGCGGATCGCCGCTTCGCGTATCGAAGAGAGTGAGGATTTCGTCGGATAGAAAATGATTTTGTCCGCGAAAGGCAATATTCCCCACAACAGTCTGCTTCCCCTCGGCAATGGAAACTGTGACATCAACGAACGAGGAGTCGGGCACAGAATAGGCTGCATCGAAACGCACATCCGCCGCAAGGTATCCGCGAAGACGGTAGTTCTCTTTGATAACAGACTTGTCCGCCTCGGCGATTGTTGGAGAGAAGGCAAGGTTCTGCTTTGTCGTGAGCCAACCGGTTACCTCTCTCGCAGTAAAGACAGAATTCCCCAGTATGTCAACCGATCGGATGACAGGAGCCGCGCTGAGTTGCACTGAAGCCAGAATACCAATGCAGAAGAGATTAGCTACTCGTGTGCAGAAGATCCAGGGCATGAGAGAGTATAGAGATTCTGCGCTTGAAGGTCAATAACTGAATCGAGGCTGAAGAGTCTGTGGGGTCTGAAGAGTCTGTGAAGTCTAGAAATCGGGCAGGCGCACTGCTAGTTGTCGGGGCCGTCACGGCAAACGAGAACTTCACGTGTGCCGTGACGATCTAACGGTCAGCTTGCAACAAACCCCGACCTACTCTTTATTCCTCCCAAGTACTCCGAGTGTCTGATACAGTTGCCGCGCTTTCTGTGCTCTCACGTCCAATTGATTGATGCTCTGCCCCGACAGGAATGCGAATGCAACAACAACCGTATCGGCAATAGGTCTGATTGTGAATGGACCGCACGACAGCAAGAATCTCGAATCCGAGAGAGCCGGATACTCATCGGGATCAATCCGCCCTGTGCTCATGAACGGATACTTGTATTCATCTGCCGGCGGAGTATTCGGTCCGGCGAATCGTCGAAACGTGAACCGCAGTGAATCGAGCGGGCGCGGAGCTTGCAGAAACGACAAACCCATCGGGGTCATTGCAAAATTGCGGGGATTGGTGATGTATCCAGTTCGTGATGCCGGCAAATAGCCTGCGGAGTTCTCTCTGTAGAAGCTAACTTGCCACGGATCGCCAACATCCCCTTCGACAAAGAAACCCATGTATGAACTGTCGATTGTTTTTGATCCCTGGTTGATCACTTTGTATTGAACGATCTGAATTCCCTCCCACATCGTATCCGCCCACACAAACGAACTTTCGATGACCTTCAATCGAAGGGGCACGTGCCCAATAACAGTCCGGGCAGTGTCTGAGTAACACATGTACAGATCATTATCCGATACTGAAACGCGCGGGATGGAATTTCCCCAATAGCTTTCCCAACCGGGCGGTCGCGGCACGCCCCGGCCATTCACTTTCCAGATCGTGTCTGCCAATGTGTTGCCCGGATAAAATTCGTGCACAGGACCAGCCCAGCCTTCGAATGCAACCGATACCAGATCCAGTGGCGTGGATGTTCCCACACGGGCTGTGTCAAGCTTGCCGGCCACCCATAGGCCCGCTCCATAGAGATGTTCTATTCTTTGACCCGGCGGATATTCGAACCCGAGCGAGTCATTGTTAAATCCCCCGGTAGGAAAGACGTACTTGCCAAATACCCCGTGATTGTCCAACTCAATCTGCATGTCAAACCCTTGCCTGGCTCTGACAACTGTCTGCCCCTCCGCAATCTGGATGCAGACACAACCCAGAAACGTGGCGAAGAAGAACAGTGCATTTTTTTTCATTGTCATACCTCTTTTAGAAGTGATCAACGAATCAGAACGAGTTTCTTTGACACAACGGCACTATTGTCGATCATCAGCCTGTAGACATATATTCCGCTGGAGTAGTTGCGCGCATCCCACGTTACGGAATGCGACCCTGCCTCGTGAGGTCCGTCGACAAGCGTCGCGACTTCCCGACCGAGCACATCATAGACTTTGAGCGTGGCTGAAGAACGTTGACCAAGTACGAATGGGATTGTGGTTGACGGGTTGAACGGATTGGGATAATTTTGCCCGAGGGCAAATGCCTTTGCAATCGTCGGGCTGCTTTCTTCCGCCGAAAGTACAACCCCCTGTCGCGTTCTTAGAATAACACCGTCAGACCCGGCTGCGACTGCGAACGTAGGACGAGGCATGGCAATCGTCGTCAGATCAAGAAGCACGCCTGAGTTCTGTTTAAGCCACGTTGCTCCACCATTTGTTGTGCCGAGAATATTTCCTTCAACTCCGACAGCTAGACCGGTACTTACATTGGCAAATGCAACTTCGTTTAGTCGCGATGTAAGACCACTTTCCTGCCTTACCCACGTCAGTCCCGCGTTCGCCGACTTACAAATGATCCCTTCATCAGAAACCAGAGTGGCACTCTCGGGGGCAGGAAAGGAGACTGATCGACATGTTGTTACGGGAGCAAAAGTCCCCAGCGAAACCTTTGCCCATGTTGCGCCACTGTCGACAGTTCTCCAGATGTTTGACCGACCAAAAATGGGCTTGGCAATTATCAAACCCGCGGCAGAATTTGTGAACGCGATGTCATAAGGTGTCTCATTGCCCAAAATCCTTCGCTCCCAGGATTGCCCACCGTCCCTTGTCTGCAAAACATATCCCGAGTCTCCGACAACTGTTCCCCGTTCCGCCGAGACGAAGCTGACGCCACTAAGACTCTTCGTGATCCCACTCGACTGCGTAGCCCATGACGTACCGCCGTCAGCAGTTCTGAGAATCGTTCCGGAGTCACCAACAGCTACGGCAACAGCCTGATTGACCATCTTCACTCTCGTCAGCTCGTATGAGACGCCTGAGTTCAATGTAAACCATGTTGATCCGCCGTTTGTTGTCTTGAGAGCCGTTCCGGCTACGCCCACACCAATCCCGATTGTGGTGTCTGCAAACGAAATACTGTTCAACTTTGGAAAGACCGCGTATGATTGTATTCTCCATGGAGTGTCACCCGGCATGCGAAGGATGGTACCGGTTGTTCCAACAATAATTCCAGTACTATCGTTTGCGAACACAACGTCCCATGCTTGCGGGGTCGGCACATACTGGGTAGCCCACGTTAGCCCCGCATCGCGAGAAATAAAAGCGCGGCCTCCGACAACCACCGCTGTTGTGTCATTCGTGAATGTGACTGCGAGCTTCGAACCCACTCCGCTCACAGCAGGCATGCGTGTCCAAGTTGCACCTGCATCAGTCGTCCGCAGCATCGTGCTATCCATTCCTACTGCAATGCCAAGATTCGCATTCGCGAAGGCAACGCCGAAGAGATTGGTCGTTGTTGGAATGGTCTGCCGGGACCAGGTGATTCCGCCGTTTGTTGTGCGGAGAATGACTCCTTCTCTGAATCCACCGACAGCATATCCGTTCATCGGACTCGTGAACTTCACCCTATACAAAACGTCGCGGCTATTGCTCACTTGTGGCGACCACGAGATTCCGGCATCGGTCGTTTTCAGAATCGTGCCGTAACTCCCCACGGCAAAGCCATTGTTTGCGTCGATGAACGTTACGCTGTACAGATCCTCGCCCGTGCCGCTCGTTTGCGTCGTCCAGGTTGTTCCGCCATTGATCGTACGAATGATCGTCCCGCGTCTGCCCACCGCGACTCCGATACCCTGACTGATGAAATAGACTCCGATAAGCGGCTGAGTGGCTGAACTGACTTGTTGCACCCAGGAGACGCCGCCATTTGTGGTGTGAAGGATCGTTCCGTTGTAGCCGACAACTGTGGCATTGTTCTCGTCAACAATTGAAGCGCCATACAGCCAGTTGTCTGTTCCGCTGCTTTGGGAGATCCACCCTTGGGCGAGAGACAGTGCAGGGACAATGATAAGAAGGAGAACGGAATCTCTGAGCAGCGTGATTGCGGGAAATGAAGAACGTGAAGGCACCATCGCTTAACCCTTTCCGTTATGTTCGAGATGGGTTATTTGCAAGTGCTGCGTACGATCTCTTACGCTAATCTCGCTCGCCAACAGAACCACATGTGGCAAGTGTGCCGTTTGATTAGGTAAGAAGCAGCGCTTTCGAACAACGGCACGCTGTGGTGAATGTAGCGGAAAGCAAATCAAAAACCAACAACAAGAAGAACACAATTTTCAACGACATCGCTTAGTACAATCAGATACCCACGACGCCCAGAGCGGATGCGTCTCTACGTCACGACGTCGAATTCGTAATGACGACTCTCTGTCACGGCCCGAGGACAGTTGCTCAGTTGCCGTGCCTACCGTCAGACAGGCGTGACAGCCGAGTAAGTCCCTTTTTCAGAACCTCCTGCCTACAGCTACCACTGCCCTTGGCGACTCATACCCCACTGCGATGCACAGGTTTCCTGCAAGTGCAGTTGCGTAATACGCCCCCGCCGAGATCGAGGTCGCGCCGTGATAGCTCTTCCATGAGTAACCATTGAAATGTAATAGTTCACCAAAGGAACCGCACACAATCATGTCGTTGCTGGCTGTGGCTGTGATATCGTATGCAAAGTAGTCCGTCACACCTCCGTGCAGTGGAACCCATGATTCAGTTGATTTGATGGAGTTCTTGCTGTAGATGCCCTCACCTACGACATAGTACTTCCGATTTGCCGCGAACCACACGCCGTGAAGGGTTCCGCGAATTCCTCTGTCGGAGAATGCCACAATGCCATCCCGATCCATTCCAAAAATTCCCCTCTCAAAGTTTTCACCGAGACGTCCAGCAACGGCGACAACCTGTGTGCTTCCAGTACCTCCTCCCTTGACATCGTACATGTGAAGCGTCGTCCCGCTTTCCACACGCTGCCACGTGGACCCGGATTTGTGAATCATGATTCCGCCATTCCCTACAAACCACATGTCATTCGAATTGCTTCCCCAGATTTTGTTTGTCGCTCCGACTTCAACT
>CAYJNF010000128.1:0-8856 GCA_964370915.1 uncultured Chitinophagales bacterium | reverse complement strand
TGGAGTGTACGCCGGCGCCTTTGAATGAAATGTCCTTGATGATCTCACAAACGTGGGCGATGATTTGCTCGTCGACATTCAGCTTCTCCAGCCATGCACGGGCTTCGCGTGGTCCGGCTGTGTCATCGCCCCCCGCGAATTTCCAGTCGGCGATATCATGCAACAGGGCGGCAAGCTCAACAACGAACATGTCAACTGGATCCTGCGTGCCAATGTGGACGGCATTCCTCCACACGCGTTCGACGTGGAACCAATCGTGACCGGAACCCTCGCCGGAGAGTTTTGCTTTGACAAAGTTTGCTGTTTGGTCGATGATAGCAGAGTGATCCATGGGTCAAGGTTGTGCTGAAGTCTGTAGGTAGTATAAGGGAAAGAAGGACGGTCTTCAAGAGGAGAACCGAACCGGTACAAACGTGAAGACTACTTCTCGTTTTTCAGAACTCTGTCAAGGAATGCAATCGTGTACTTGCACGTCGGTTCGAACCACGGATCGAAGAACCAGAATGGATGTGGTGTGTTGGGGATGGTATGAATCTCCGTGTACGTTCCAAACGGTTTGAGTTTTTTGATGAACGCTCCCCTTCCTGCATGAAACCGATCGAGCGAGCTGTTGATGAATGCAATTGGCGGCGTGGACTTTCCGGCGTGCGTTAACGGCGACGCGTCAATCCAGATTTCGGGATTCTCCTTGTACGTTGCTCCCAACCACACGGCACCGACGGATGGTTTTCCCGGCATAGTATCCTTGCCACTCTCGGCAGGATGTGTGAAGTCGAGAATGCCATCGACATCAACAACTGCCTGGACGCTGCTTGACTCTGTGGCGTTGCCCCCATCACCTTCGAATTGCAGTTCTCCGTTTGTCGTTCCGACAAATGCCGCAAGGTGTCCGCCGGCAGAGAATCCCATCACCGCAATCGTTGTCGGATCAACTGCATAACGTTTCGCATTTGCGCGCAGCCACCGAATGGCCGCCTTTACGTCGTGGACTGCGGTGGGATATCGCGCTTCAAGAGAGAGGCGATACTCGATTGTTACGGCAACATAACCATTCGCCGCAAGCTGTTGCGCAATGGGAACGTTCTGCGATCGGTCACCCGAACGCCAGCCGCCACCGTGTATCAGCACAACAGCGGGATACAGCCCTTGCGCCGAGTTTTCCGGCATGAAGAGATCGAGCGCGAGAGCACGGTTTCCGTATTCTGCATACACGAGATTCTCTTTTGCGACGACACCATCCGGAAGTTGTGGATACACCACGCGCGCATGAGGATACTCTTTCGCAATCTTTGCTGCCGTACTTGCCAGCGTGAACGACGTGTCCCGTTGTATGGTCGTTGACTGTTGAGTAAGGCCAATGGCTGGAAGAAAGAAAAGAATGGCGGCGTATTGTGGGAATGTCATAGTATCAGTATCGTGAACGAGAGAGAGTCCAGAACGATTCGTATTTGGATCCTACTTCATGAGGTAGTCCAATTCGAGATGTATACCACTCTGGCCCGCCTGATATTTGCCTTGTCCGGCAATTCCTTTCAGCTCGCCTGTTCCAGAACCTGCAACAATCTGCAATGTCGAGCTGGCAGTTCCGCCCACAAATGTTCCTCGGTCTTCCATAACAACGCTTCCGGATTTGCCCGAAATCTTCCCGTCGAGGCGGAACAGGCCAACATAGGAAGCCGACGACTTGTGTTGGTCCGTGTTGTCAACGTGATGATAGAACATCAAATACTCCACGGACGCCGTGCCTTCGATCTCGCCGCTGAGTGCATACACAACGGAAGCTTTTGTCATTTTCATTTCGGGGGAGATTTCTTTGTACGGATTCTCCTCCCACTTCTTGACGGAAAACGTTCCGGTGGCTCGCATGCAATCTCCAGAGAGTGTTTGGCACAATTGATTTACCGTATCCAACAGCGGAATGTGGCTGTCGCGTTCCCGTCACGAGTTGTGGCAGGGGCACGCGTCACTTCATCAAAAGAACTTTCGCCATGGATGCATTCTTGCCCGACTGCAGCCGGCAAAAATACATTCCGCTTGAGAACAGATTGGCATTCCAAACGGCCGAGTGTGTTCCTGCCTGCATCTCACCGTTGAGGAGCGTTTGCACTTCGCGGCCAAGCACATCAAAAATCGAAAGGCGGACAGGAGAACGCTCCGGCAGTTGATAACGAATCGTGACGGCTGCATTGAACGGATTCGGATATGGCGCGTGGAGTGCGAAGCGGGCAGGAGTGGTCGTTTCGTTGACGTCCGTCAGGCGATTTGAATAGCCGGGTGTCGCGCGTCGTACCACTTGCCACGTTGTGGCCCCGTCGGGGATCCGGCCGAGCGCCTCGTCGGATTGCTGATACCCGAAGCTGATTGTATCGACGACTGCGACACTCAGACTGTCGCCGCGGTAAAGCCCGATGCGCTCACCGCTTCGCTCAAGCTTGAACGTTGCATGCAGCGGTCCCTGGCTCGTGTCTTCATCAGCCCAGATCAAGAGAAAGCCGCCCACCGCGATTGTCGTGTCGGGAAAACGCCATTTCTTCGGGTTGGAAAAATTGTCTGTCAGATACCAATTCCTCATCCGGATCGCTACCGTGTCGGCGTTGTAGATCTCGATCCAATCCTCAAGTTCATTGTACGGATCGCGTATCGTCGTGTCGTTCTTTGACATGAACTCGTTGATGCAAAGCTTCGGCACTGCGCCGCTCACACGAAAGCTGACAAGCGTCGTTGGCGCATCGGGGGGCTCGACAGAGTTCTGGCTTTGCACATCAGTTGCGGCCGCGTAGTATTCAACAAAGGCATTGGCCGGCAGCGTCGTCAACGTCGCGCCGTACACTTCGTCGTCTGCCGCACCGTCATTATGCAAGCCATCGTCAAAGAGCGTAACAGCGGGTTGCCATGCGCCTCCATCAATGCGATAACGGATGGACGCAGAGGTTGGGACAGCTTCGTCTTCAATTCGCAGTGTGAAGGTCACGGGGTCATTCGCAAATGGATAGCGTGGCGAATGCACAAGGTCAGAAAGGATCGGAGCAACGTTCGTTGGTGTGAGCTGGCTGAGCGCGCTTGAGCGACGTGTGGTGACGTACGGTTTCAATCCGTACGTGACGTGGCGTCCGAGCGCCTGCGTGTACGAATTGTGGAAGTCGGCAATAGTGAAACCATAATCGAGCGTGCGGAAACTGTCGGCTTCGGCTGCGGCAGTAATCATTGTGTGGATGCTGTCGATCCGTGGAAACAGCTTTGTGTCGATAAAGTGTCGTTGCAGCAACCGGTTGAGATAGAACGTGAAGCGGTCGCGAAACTGCTGCACTGCCAGCAGCTTCGTGGTGAGCGGCCGGGGTTCCGTCGGGTGTCCCCAACTGTACACGTTTCGGGTCCCAAAGTTCACGCCCGCCATGATGTCCGTCCACCAGATGCCGAATGAATTGTCGTAATCGTACGTAATGAACTCGAATTTCCCGGTGGAAGTGTTGTGATACAGGTAGAAGTTGTTCTTCCAGAACCAATAGTCGTCCCAGCTTCCGGTTGCAACATCAACAGCGAGCGATCGCAGGAACGCATTCACCTCGAACACGCGCTGGATTGCGACGGGGAACGCCGCGGGTGATGTCAGGTTCAGTACGGACACGAAGTTGGCAAGATCGGTGTAGTCGTCGATCTCTTCGTTGATGGTGAGTTCGTAGATACGCCTTCCGCCCGACGTTCGCTTATACAGGTTCGGATCAGCGCCGAGGTATGTGAGGTCGGCGGGCCAGAGGCACTTGTACAGATTGCCGTCGTTATTCCCGTAACGCTCCACCGCGAAATTCTCATCGATATGCTCGACGTTGATGTACAGCCCATAGTACCGGCCGTTGATGTACAATCGCGTGTGGCTTGACCGCGAACCCTTGACGCCGGATGCGGCGGAGAGATCCCAACAGATCTTTGCCCTAATGATGGATGGATCGTTGTGTTCGCTGTTCAGGTTCAGTTTTTCCAGCCCGAAAAATTTCCGTCCGCGAACAAAGCTATTGATGGAAACCTTGAATGATTTCTTTCTCGCATCACGCGAGGTGTTCCCGCGCAGTCGGAAGCCAATGTTCCCCAGCGAATCGTTGATGATGCCGTTGCTGAACGTGAAGTTCGCCGGATACTCGTGGTCGCTATCGGCGTTCGCGGGATTATAGATCGCCGCGAGGGAATCGGGGTCGATCGTGATGCGAATGGTCGCGACCGTCGTGTCGGTGTACACGGGATGAATCGGCGTTGCGAGTTGCGCCGTTGCGACGCCGCTGATGAACGAAAGAAGGAAAGCGTAGATGAACTTGTGTAGCATGAGAATCTTCTGCTGTCAATGAATATGAAGAACGGAGAAGGGGGACGCGCGGGTTCTTTGCTGGTACAAGATACGAAAAAAGGGAATCGATGTGAGTGATCGAGGGAGTGAACAACTATTCAGCACGGAGCCAAGGGGGAAAGGAAACAAGCCGCAGTAACCGCCTGTCACAACGTAAACATTACGGCTGCATCTTATTGACACCGGCGTTCTGTTTACGTCAGAATGGCAAGGGGGTTCCTCGATAATTCCGAGCATCCCTATGACCCCATCGCCAGTCGTGCAATTGTGTTGCGTGGCAGAAGGCACTAGCGGGGAAACCAAACACCCATCACTCACTTGAGGAGACACACTCATGACAAAGCACGCTCGCTTCGTCGCAAGTTCGATCTCCGCATCGGTTCTCGCTGTATTGTCCGGTGCCAACGCACAGACGACGGCATCTACTGCCGCAAGCGAAAACGAGAAGTTACATCGGCTTTGCCGAGAGAACGATTTTCAGACCGTTATCATTTACCCAGTCGACGGTGCCGCCAAAGCGCCCGGCACGCATTCGCATGTTGCGTAGTCCGTGGCCGCTTCGTCCGTTTCGCTTCCCCTCACGTGCCGCTTCCAAAAGTTCCTCCTGTATCCCCTCACCGTCATCGGCAATCACCATCGTGAATTGGTCGTGGTCGTTACGCAGGATGATGCTCACGCGTGTGGCATGTGAATACTTCGCCGCGTTGTTGACTGCTTCTTTGCAGATCAGGTACAAATTTTCACGCACGTCGGGTGGTATACGTTTCTTCGCGTCAAACCCCGAGTGCGCAAAGGAAAGCTCAGCGCCCTTCATCGAGAGCACCTCGACTGCGGAATCCCTCATCTTTTGGAAAAGATTTCCCCACGTATCGTTCCGCGCATCAATCGACCAGACGATGTCGCTCATTGTGGAAATGAGGTCGCGGCTCATCGTGGCAATGCCCTTCAGATAATTCTCGCGTTCTTCCGGCTCGATCCCCTCCCGTATCAGCTCGCTTTGAAGAGAGATTTTCGTGAGTGACGATCCAATGTCATCATGCAGGTCACTTGCAATGCGAATGCGAAGACGCTCGACTTCGAGAAGTTTGTTCACCCGGTATTGGTAAGTACCCCACAGCGCAAGAAGGATCAAACTTCCCACCAGAAGCCGGAACCACCATCGCTCCCAGAATGGCGGGGTTATGGTAATAGCGAGCGAGGCGCCTTCGGCGTTCCATTTGCCATCGCTGTTGGTTCCCTTGACGCGGAATGTGTAACTGCCGGGCGGCAGATTGGTGTAGCGTGCGGAGCGTCGATTGCCCGAATGAATCCAATCCCGGTCAAACCCTTCCATGATGTATTGATATTGCTGGCGCGCAGGATTCAGATAATCAAGCGCGGCGAATTCAAACTGCAGGAAGTTTTGGTTGTAGGGAAGATTCATTCCTTCACTTATCCACCCCATACCACGCGCTGCGTACTGTCGATCGAACACATACGCCCGCGTCAAGACAACTGGCGGAACGTATCCGTTCTCCCGAATACTGTCGGGATAGAACATCGTCAGACCGTTCTCGCCGCCAAAATACAGTCGTCCTGATCGTCCGCGATGATACGCGCCCGAGAGAAACACATCGTCGTGAAGGCCGTCTTCGTGCGTGTAGTTGCGGAATGAACCGGCGCGTGGATCGAAACGTGAAAGGCCAAGGTCCGTGCTCGCCCAAAGAAATCCGCGCGCATCGGGGACGATCGCCTTGACGAAGTTATTTGGCAGTCCGTCTCTCTTGATGTAGGTGGTGACCGCGCTTGAGCGCGGATCAAAGCGATGCATGCCTCCGGCAAATGACCCGATCCACAGCGCCGAATCGGGGCCTTCAACAATGCAGTACACCGAGCCGAGGCCGGAGAACAGCGGCGATGTTTTGTCTGCGGGGAACCGCGTGAAATCGTCAGTCGCGCGATTGTACCGATTCACACCCGCTCCAAATGTTCCGAACCACATCGATCCGGCGTGATCTCTGCAAATAGCCCACACGACCATGCCGCTGAGACTTCCGGGGTTATCGGGATCGGCTCGATATGTGTGGAATGTCTTCGTTGCCTTGTCGAAGCGGTGCACACCTCCGCCGTGCGTGCCGATCCAGATATTACCATCGGTGTCTTCGCCAATGCATTTCACATTGGTTTGAAAACGCGAACCGGTTTCAGTTTTGGGTGAGGGAAACGCGATGAAACGATCTCGTGATCTGTCATACTGATACAACGCATCCGCCGACCCGATCCAGAGATTGCCCGATGAATCTTCAAACAACGAAAGAATTGCCTCCGTCTTTGTTGCGAGCGTGTCCGTCGTTTCGCCGCGCCGCAACGTCAATGCTGTCTTGCGCAAGCGTGGATAGACCTTGAACTGACCGGTGACAGGATTGTATCGGTTCAGTCCACCGCCGACCGTTCCGATCCACACATCTCCAACCTTGTCTTCACAAATGGCATACACCGAACGCGCGCTCAGCCCTTTTGCCGTTTCTGTTGCCGGCCGGATGTTGACGAACTGATCGCGTGCCGGATCGTAGCGATTCAATCCCCCGCGATATGTCGATACCCAGAGAAGTCCGCCGTTGTCCTCGAAGAGACGCTGGATGCGTGTCTTGTCGAGTGAGTGCGGATTGCCGGGCTCGTGTTCGAACCGGAAGAATGTGTCCGTGAGGGGATCGTATTTTCGCAAGCCGATACTCATCGTTCCCACCCAGAGATTGCCGCGACGATCAACGAGCAAGTCGACGATCGTATCGTCTTCAAGTGAATTCAGCTTCCTGGGATTGTACGAGTATCGGTGGAAGCGGTCATCGCGTATGTCGAGGCGGCAGAGGCCGGTCGGCGTTCCGATCCAGAGCACATTTCGACTATCGACGGCGAGGGTGGTAATATCATTTTCCGGGACTGCAAGTTTGTGAGCGCGATGACTTGCAGTGTCAACGCGAAACAAACCGGCCCCCATCGTCCCGATCCACACCGATCCCGTTGAGTCTTCAGCGAAGCATCGAACTGTCGCCGCGCCACCCAGGGATTCATAATGACATGTTGTGTCGCGAGGCCCGAACCGAAACGCTCCGGTGGCAGTCGCAATCCATATCGTGCCCTTACTGTCTTCAAAGAGATCGTTGATCGCAACAATCGTCGCGCCCTTCCACTCCCGGGGCTGGATGTTCTTTCGCGTGAACACGCCGGTCATTGGGTCAAACACCACCAGCCCGCCTTGCGTGCCGATCCAGAGCTTTCCGGATCCATCAACGCACAGCGACGTGATTTTGGGAGATGGGAGTCCGGACGTGTTCGATGGTTCGTACAGGAACTGATCGAACGCATAGCCGTCATACTTGTTCAGGCCATCTTCAGTTCCGAACCAGAGAAATCCCTGTTTGTCCTGAGCGATTGCTGTGGCGGTGAAATTGGAGAGGCCTTCTTTGAGCGAGATGTGGTCGAATTTGAGATCGGGAGGGAGTTGAGCAGCGCACAACACCGGGACGAGAAGCAACAGAAATAATGTGTGCATTCTTTTGGGATGACAGAAGAACATGTATCAGGCGAACTGATGTATTCGATCCGAAGAAAAATATCAAATGTTGAACGGGATTCCAAATCACCTCAAACCCGTGTCTTACTTCCGCACAATCTTGAATGCAAAGTGTCCATTCTTGGTGGCGGCCCACGTGCGCAGCCAGATTGGAAGCATCATCTCCGTGCCCCGCGCCGTGGTGATGTCACCGAGGTCGATGATATCCTTCCATCCGAATTGGTTGAGAATTGTTTTGACGACGGCTTTCGCGTCGGCATTATTCCCGCTGACGAACATTGTCGCGTCGCCGCCGCATTTCGTTGCGTCGATCATTACTTCGCAGTTCACAATGTTCAGCGTCTTCACGAGATGAGCATCGGGAATCGATTTTTGCACCTCTTCGGCCAGCGAGTTCGTGTTGCAGATGAAGAGCGATGGCGGCATGCCTTTCGAGAAATCCAGCGGATTGGAAATGTCGATCACAACCTTTCCCGCGAAATTTCCTGTGCCTGCCTGTTTCAAAATGTCCAACGTCGCATCCCCTTTTGTACAGAGGAAAACTATCTCCCCGAATGAAGCCGCGTCGGCAAATGTTCCTTGTGATGCAGTCCGGCCATTTGCCCTGACCCATGCCGCCGCCTTTTCGTTGGATGCCGAACGGGACCCCATCGTTACTTCGTAGCCAAGCTGGATCAGCCGCGTGCCGATAGTATTGCCGACAACGCCAGTACCGAGAATTCCGATTCTCATAGTATATTCCTCCTGTTGAAGTGGTGGATGAGCGCGGTTAATAGCAACAAAGCCCAAATGTCAAGCGCCAAACTTCAAACCAGTATCAAATCACAAACCTCAAAACCCGACGCGGCGGACGTTGCAATGACTGCTTGTTTGCCCCGACCTATCAGGGCTAAAGCCAAGCCTCTTTTTCCCGAGTGCCCCCAGCCTGAAGAGCCTGTGTGAAAATCCTGACATAGCCCCGGCATTC
>CAYJNF010000127.1:0-8859 GCA_964370915.1 uncultured Chitinophagales bacterium | reverse complement strand
GCCTCAATCAGCGTGGGGAGTGTTCCTTGCTCGGCCGCATCGATCTCTCCAGTGTTCTCCCGAAGTTCCGGAGCAACATAGGCAAGGTCAAGCGCTTTGTAGATGTCGGCCTCGTCCTTGCACTTCACGATTTTCTTCGCCTTGCCCCGCTTCTCTTCGGCGCCAATCTCAGAAAAGCCGTACTCATTCAGGCTCCAGCCGTATTTCTTCGCGCGGGAACGCATCTCCACGTTGTGGTCTTTGCTCCCTGTGAAATAGTTCAGCGCAAACGGGAACTCACCATCATCAACAATCCGAAGGTCGCAATTGATTCCGGCATTCAATACCACACTCGACTTTGTTTCGCCCTGCCCGACGATTGTCTGAACATCCGGATGGGAAACAAACGCTTTCATGATGGAGGATCGAATCGCATCCTTTGCACTGACGAGAATGTCGATGTCGCCGATGACCTCCTTGCGACGGCGCAGACTGCCGGCAATCTCCGCGCGAATTACCCCCTTCTGTTTCTGAAGATGCTGAAGAATCCTGTCGGCAGGCTCGAATGCTTTCGGATAGAGATGCTTGTCTGTGCGGACTCGAAGTGCCTGGATGCCCTTGAGAATATTTTGTTCCGTCTTCTCGCCGAAACCGGGAATGTCCGCAAGCCTGTTTGCCTTCGCCGCCTCCTCAAGCTCATCCACAGAAGTGATCTTCATTTTCTCAAAGAGGACCTTCACTTTTTTCGGCCCGAGTCCAGCAATTCTCAACATTCCGGGCACGCCTGTCGGGAATGATTTTTTGAGGTCTTCGTATTCCTTTGAGTGTTCTTTTGTGACCAGATCGTTGATGATCTTTGCGATGCTCTCGCCGATTCCCTGAACTTCGCGAAGCCGCCCTTCACCGACGAGGAGTGCGAGATCTTCTGTTACGCCTTCAAGCGCCCGGGATGAGTTGTGAAATGCACGCGACTTGAAAGGATTAGCACCCTGCAATTCGAGGAGTGTTCCCATCTCGTCGAGGATGGCAATGATCTGTTTTTTCTCCATGAAGGATGAGGAAGTCGGCTGAGTGTGAATATATTCGGAAGGAAACTAACCAAAACGGCGGCGAGATTCAAACGATGCCGTTCCATACATGTCTGTTGCAATCAGTTGCAATCCGGCAGGCCGGTGTTTCCGTATTATGAACGATCAATCACCCACTAACCACAGAAGGAGAAACTGCATGACGAATCTGGAAATCGTTAAACAGGGCTACGCGAATTTCAAGCAAGGCAATATCCCTGCACTACTCGAACAACTGAGCCCTGATGTCGTATGGGAACTCCCCTCAAGCGCAGGTGTGCCTTTCTCGGGACAGTTCAAAGGGCACTCCGGCGTGCTTCAGTTCTTCCAGAATGTTGCGGCAACGAATGATCTCAGTGCATTTGAGATTGATCGCTACATTGCTGATGGCGACCTTGTGGTTGCTCTCGGCCATCTGCGCGCAACGGCAAAACCGACGGGAAAGACTTCGGAGAACAAATGGGCACACGTATGGAGTCTGCTTAACGGAAAGGTCGTTCATCACTATGAGTACGCCGACACTGCGGAAATCTATCAGGCGTTTCATTAGCAGGCTGTTGACAAAGCACAAGGCGTTGGCTACAGTGACGAAGAGAAACTCGGAAGGCTCACAACTTTCCCTTTAGCTCACGCGCATGCTTGTATGAATGTTTCGGATTGATGAGACGGCGGGCTGCGTCAACTTTTTCCCACACATTCCACAACAGTACACCACGCACCTTTCCCTCGTCAAGGTAGTAGACAACGCCTTCACGGAATTCCTCGCGCCAATCGGCAAACGTCTCAAGGCGCGAGTCGATCTCGCCGACGGCCTCAAATCCAAGATCGAACAAGTCCGAGTAGAAATACGGAAGGTAGTCATACGGATTCTTTGCGCCCGCCATATTCTGCCCCGCGTACTTTCCTTGCACCTGGGCATTATTCCAATGCTCAACTCTGATGCTCTTCTCGAGCGTCTTAGCCGGGAAGAAAGCAATATCTCCCGCGGCGAAAATGTTCGGGTCTGAGGTCTGCAACAGATTGTTCACGACAATACCTTGCTCGGTCTTGAGGCCTGCTTGCAGTGCCATCTCAACGTGAAGGTTCAAGCCAATGGCGGCAATCGCCATGTCGGAGGTAAGTTGCTTTCCGGCTTTTGTCATCACCCGCGTTGCGCCATCTGAGCGCTCGATGTTCGTCGGCAGGTCGCCGCTCATGATTGTGACTCCGTTGCCGGCGTACTGCTGCGTAACGTACGAAGCAAGATTGGGTGGTAGAACTCGTTGCAGAATGTACTGGTCCGGGAAAATCATCGTCACATCTTTCTTGAGCGTGCACAATGCAGCCGCAAGCTCAGCTCCGATGAATCCCCCACCGATAAGGATGAAATGTTGCAGACGTTCAGTTGCGTTGCGCACCGTGGTGTAATCATCAACTGTACGGAAATACTGAACGGCATTTCCACCAAACGAGAGGGCACGCGGAGAGCCGCCTGTCGCAATCAACAGCTTTTCGTAACCGACACGGCTCGCGTCTTTGTCAAGAACTTGCTTCTTCTGTCGGTCGATGGAAACAATCTCGCGACCGAGAAAAAGATGAACATTGTTTCGTGCGTAGAATCCCTCGGTGTGAACCGGAAGTTGTTTGAGTGTTGACTTTCCCGACCAAAGGCCCTTGGAGAGCGGCGGTCGATCATACGGCAAATGGGATTCTCTGCCAAACAGAGCAATCGATCCCTGACTGTCAACTTCCCGAATACCCTCAATCGCCAATGCACCGGCGAGACCACCACCGACAATGACATACTTGAAATGGTTCGCCATACGTCCACCCTTTTTCGTCCTGAGTAACTGCATGCAAAACTAACGAAAAAGGATTCTGATATTCAAACGCGCAACCTCTTCAACGAGATTGCAGAACAAAACAGCTAAAACACTACGCCAACACTCACGAGGATGAGCGACACGGTGAGTTTCCGGAATCCAACGTACGAGGCCCCTCCTGACATGCTGTCGAACGTAAACTTTGGCTCCCCCTTGAGGTAATTGATGGCAACACACACTCGCCCGTCGATGTCCAGGCCACAGCCTGCTCCAAAAGCAACAGACGTCGCCGAAGACGAAGACATGATGTTTTCAACCTGGGGAAGAAATCCGACAAGCAAGCCAATCTCACCATGGAGAAATGGAGACACGGCTCGTTCCGATGGTTCTCCAATTCTCAGTCCTGTTGACGCAAAAGCTGTAGTCACGACTCCCCTATCTGCCGAAGACGCTGCAACTCTGCTTCTGTTGACCGAAACCGATACACTTCCAGTCCACGCAACCAGTTCTTCGAACGGAATATTCAGTTCACCCCGAAAACCTACGCCGGCATCAACATCGTCTGCGTAGTCGCCAATCGGTGCACCCACGCCAACGGCAAGGGAGAACGAGACATTGCGATCGCCAAACGTCTCCAACACAGTTCTCGACGCTGACATTGAAGTCCATTCTCTCACTTGAATCTGCGTGACTCGCTCATTGCGAGTCTTCTCCACATCAGACATCGGAAAGACAAACAGGCTGCTGTCCGGAGTCTTGATTTTCACGATGCTGTCAGGCAGAATCTCGATCACTGCGCCGCGAATGGTACTGCCGTTTTTCAAGTACACGACATCTCGTTGCACGGGCGCTGATTGATCTGTATTCGCGACAAGCGTTTGCATCTTGCCGTCAAGAACCGACCTGATGACAGCGACTCTCTCCTCGTGTGTCAAGCGGAACAGGTTGATCTCAATTCCTTGCTGTTTCGGAGCAAGGCTCGCGCCTAACGCTGCACCAATGACTGCCCCGACAATCGGCAAATACATTTTTGCACTCAACTCACTCGGCAGCGAGGAGGAAGAGTAATGAGCTGAACCGCCTGTCCCGGCTTTGTCTATCGCCCTTCCCAACAAGTACCCTGTTGCCCCCAAGCCGAATGCGCCGGCGAAAGCTCTGAGCAGTGTCTTGTCTCCGCCTTTCGGGAGAGACAAAGTGACGATTGAGTCAATTGGTATTTCTCTCTCGGCGCTCTTGTGTCGATACTTCAACACATTCTCATCAAGACTGAGCAGCTTCACGTCTGCGTACTCAACTGTGGACGCGTCGGTTAACCGTGTCAGATTCCAGCCGCCTGTTTGTGCCGCGGAAGGAAAATGGAAAAACAGAATTGACAGACTTGTGCAAACGAACTGTTTCATCATCGACTCCCGAGTGATCACGTAATGAGTCGCTGTTCTTTTGTTACAGCGAAGCTATCTGTTCAACCTGCAAAAGCGTTACGTTGCGCGATGCGCAATTCTGTCAGTCGTTCACATCATGCTTACGCCAACGCTCAGCATGATTATTGACACCGGCACTTCCATCTTTCCCTGCACGCGGAAGCCGAGAACGCTGGTCGAGTATTCATATTCAGGAGTTCCCTTCAAGTAGTCCACCGCGACGTGAAAACGTTTTGCGAAAATAATGCCTGCGCCGACGTCAAATCCGAATGCTGTTCCGCCTGAGTACGAGACGCTCCCCATCGTAGGGATCGATGCAAAGAGCGCCCCGATCTGGCCGTGAACATACGGCACAACATTCCGGTCGCGGCCTGCCGTTATCTGGAAGCCGGTAAGTGCAAACACTGTTGAGAATGGAGAAACATCTGCAGTCGATGAGACACCCTTCACGGCATTGAAAGAGCCAGAGACACTCGCTGTCCATGCCATCGCTTCATGGAAAGGGACACTCAACTCTCCGCGAAATCCAAATCCCGTTTCTGCAACGTCAGCGTACTCCCCCGTGGGCAGGCCGAGAGCCGGAGAGACGGAGAATCGCGTTCGCCGCTCAGGTGTGAAATCAGCAATCTCCGGATCCGTTGCTTGGTGTGCTTCATTGAACTTCGATAGTGGTGCTTGAGCGGCATTATTCCTGATGGCCTCCACTTCTGACATTCTGAAGACAAACAAACTCTGATCGTTAGTTTCGATCTTGATGATACTATCGCGTATCAACTCAACAACATTGCCGCGAATGATATTTCCATTCTTCAGATAGACACGGTCGCGCGCCACCGGGGCAGAAAACGAATTCACTTTTGCAGCTTGCGGATCTTCGTCAAGAATCGAACGAACGGTCCTGATCTTGTCTTCGTGAGACAGAACCGACAGGTTGATTTCGGTGACTTCTCTGGACGGCGCGAATGCTGCCCCCAGGCCCGCCCCGACTGCAGTGCCTAAAACTGGAAGAATAACCTTCATGTTCCCCTTTTCCTGTTGAGAAGAATAGTAACTCCCTGAAGATGCGTTCCCCTCATTCTTATCCAATGCAAGTCCGACCAGATAGCCTGCGGCTCCCAATCCGACTGCGCCAACGATGACGCTTCTGACGGTTTTGTTTCCACCTTTTTCACGAATCAATGATGCAATGGAATCAATGTGCGTACGATGCACGGCATTTGCATGTTCGAATGTCAAGTGATTATCATGCAAACTGATCAACCGGATGTTGGAAAGTTTCGAGCCCCGGGTGGTAGAGATCATGTCCCAGGTATCTGTTTGAGCATGAGTATGGAAGGGCAACAGCCCGGCCATGATAAGGCCAAGTAGAAATTTCATGATGAGACCTTTGTGAGAAGAGAACGAGTAGCAGGAGTCGGGGAGGAAGGCGAAACGCGACGACTCTGCATTACCAATTGCTGGAAGCAGAGTAAAAATATGATTTCAAAAATGCAAGTGCCGCCCGCACAGCCGGCACTCGCCGTACTGCCAATAACCTCCGCTTATGCATCGGATTACGCGGCGACGATCTCCCCGCTTGGAGAATAGTACTCGAGGAATTTTGTGAGATGATCGAGAATTGGCTGTGCTTCGGTGAACTGCATTAGTTCCATCCTGATTTTGGAAACATGCGGCATGCCGCGCAAGAAGCCCGAATAGTGTTTCCGAAGCTCAATGACACCGGATCGCTCGCCTTTGAACTCAACCGAGAGTTTGAGGTGCTCACGCAGAAGATCCACCCGCTCTTCGAGTGTCGGCTCCGGCAGAAGTGCGCCGGTTTGCATATAGTGCTTCGCCTGACGGAAGATCCACGGATTCAATACTGCGCCACGTCCGATCATAACGCCGTCGCAGCCGGTTTCCTCGAAGACATTCTTCACATTCTGCGGCGACACAATATCGCCGTTGACAATGATCGGAATGGAAACTGCCTCCTTGATTCTTGGAATCCAGCTGTAGTCGACCTCACCCTTGTGTCCCTGATCTCGGGTGCGGCAGTGAACGGCGAGCGCCTTGATGCCAACTGCCTCACACATCATTGCGACATCGACGATGCGAATGGAATTCTTGTCCCAACCAAGTCGCGTCTTCAATGTTACAGGTTTCCTTACAGCTTGAACGACAGTCGACGCGATTTTCTCCATCTTGGGGAGGTCGCGAAGCAATCCCGCGCCGGCGCCTCGCATCGCAACGTCCTTCACCCAGCATCCGCAGTTGATGTCAATAAGATCCGGATCAAAACTCTCTGCAAGCTGTGCCGCCCCGTGCATCGAGGCAGGTTCGCCGCCATAGATTTGAATGCCAACAGGTCTCTCCTCTTCCCAGAAGAGCATCTTCTTTTTTGTCTTTTCAGATCCGCGGACGAGACCTTCAGAGTTGATAAACTCAGTGTAAACAACATCCGCTCCTAGCCGTTTGCACATTACTCTGAATGGCAGGTCCGTCACGTCCTCCATCGGGGCAAGCAGAATGGCTTTGTCGATATCAAAATTTCCAACCTTCATGGCAGCAAGATAGCCAAATCAACGTGGACAAACAACGATGACAAGCGTATGCGAGATTCGTTACGTCACCAAGACAAGACAGCGTTTCGCTCCTCAATGGGAAGCCTTCCCCTCCCGTCAGAAAATTCTCCCGGACAAAAAATAAATCCGTTCCTATTCTTGACAATGAAAAGACATTTAGTCTATATTCAGATGGGTTCAGGGGATTCAAATCTTGCTCATCGATAGTTCAGTGGGGGACCCTCTCTTCAGTTGTATTCCACTCAAACCGTATTGTTCATTCTAGCAAAGTAGCAGCACAACGCAATTCCATGGCTCGCGGTCTGTATCGCGCTGTTTCTGTTCCGATCTACGGACAAATCGGACGCTACTGTCTCGAACACGCAGACATTGGGCCTGGTATCGGGTACTGAACGCTATGCTCTTTTTGTACCACATACTCTAACCAACATATCAAACAACAAAACACCTGGAGTGCGCTATGAAGCGTTTCTATCAATTGTCGCTTGTTGCGATGATTAATGTCTTGGCTGTCATATCACTGTTTAGTCAAACCGTGCTGATTGCCCCGTCAGGGGACGGGGGATTCGAGAACGGAGCAACGTTCGCTGCGAATGGCTGGACAGTTGCCAGCGATGATACCAATGCGTGGTACATAGGACCATTGGGGGCTAATGCCGGCACTAATGGAGCATATGTTGACAGTGCCTTGGGAGTCTCAAACTATTACCGCATAAACGCTTCGCAGGTTTCCCACTTCTGGCGTGACGTCGCGTTTCCGGCAGGCGAGGGCGTAATTCAGTTGTCATTCAACTGGAGAGGGTTTGGAGAATCCACATACGACTATATTCGAGTGTATGCGACTAACACAACCGAAACACCAACTGCCGGCGTACTTCTGGCTCCAACGGCAAACGCACAGTACAACCAACAGGGTTCGTGGCAAAGTGCTACGCTGTACTTACCAGACTCTCTGGCAGGCAAGACTAAGCGACTTATTTTTACATGGCGTAACGATGTTTCGGCAGGAACACAGCCCCCGGCATCAATTGACAATATTTCGCTGACCTCTCAAGCAGCAGTGCCTCTCTCCGGCACGTATACGATTGACAATGCGTTCCCTTCGAGCGGCACGAATTTTCAGTCATTCACCGCGGCTATCACAGCTATCAACGTCAATGGGATCAGTGGTAGCGTGACATTCAATGTTACCAGCGGACAAACCTTCACTGAAAATACCCCGGCACTTACAGTCGAAGGGACGATTTCAAACACAATCACGTTCCAAAAGTCCGGAGTTGGAGCCAACCCCATAATCCAACCCACAGGGACGGCCAGCGCTACAGATGCGGGCATAACCCTCAGTGGCTGTGATTACGTTACATTCGACGGAATTGATATCAGCGTTGCCTCTGGAACTGCGGTTGAATACGGTTTTTATCTGATCAACAGCGGCGCAACCAACGGAGCCCAGTACAATACCATTAAGAACACGTCGATCAACCTGAACAACAACACAACTGCGGCCAACACCTCATCAGCGGCAATTCGTTTCACTACGCCGACTACTCCCACCGCGTACACAGGTACAAACAAATTCAATACGATTCGCAACATCACAACACGCAACGCGTATCGAGGGATTCTATTCAATGCATCAACCACAGGATACAGGGATGAGGGTAACGTTGTGACGGCGGATCCGGGCTACTCTACTGGCACGAATACGGTTGGATACAATGACATTGGCAATACAACAGTCAGCCAGTCGTCAGGTTTGCGCGGGATTGAGATCAATGGTCAGCAGGACATTACAATCTCCAAATGCGAAGTGCGCAATCTCACGAACACGAGTACATCAACGACAAGTGACATTGTTGGCATCGTGGCCAACTCCACAACGTCCAGCTTCAACGTGACAATTTCCCAAAACCTGATTAACAACATTGTAAGTGCCAGCACCGGGACGCAGGTGGTCTACGGAATGTGGTTTTGAAGTGTTTGAAGAAATTAGGAACAGAGAACGAGCGACTTGAGTATATTTTCC